>JAZQVK010000201.1:0-3628 GCA_045631765.1 Eubacteriales bacterium | reverse complement strand
TTGCCGGAGGTGGGCTCGATCACCGTGCCGCCGGGGGCAAGGCGCCCCTCTCGCTCGGCTGCGAGGATCATTTCCAGCGCTACGCGATCCTTGGCCGAGCCGCCGGGGTTGCCCCCCTCCAGCTTGGCAAGCAACCTGACCTCGCCGCCTAAGGCACCAAGCGAAAGCAGCGGCGTGTGGCCGATCAGCGCGGCGGTGGATTCATATATCTTCATTCATGTTACCTCGTTGGTTTTTTCTTTATTATACCCCTTTTTCCGTTGCCTTGTCAATAGGAAATAGAAGGGGCGCTTTCCTTTTCCCTGCTTGCAGGAAAAAAGCGGCTGCTTTCGCAGCCGCTTGGCAGAGAGTGCGTGGTGCATACGCCCTCTCTTATTCGTAATGATAGGTATACGCGACATTGCCTCACGCGCCGGTCTCCCCATTGTAGACGCACATCGGCGCTCGTTTGCGCAGGAAAAGAACAGACAGTAGCTTTTTCATCTTGTTGCCTCTCTTAGTTTCCACATTCGATGCTGATGCTGTTAAAGAGCGAAAGAATATCCTCTACCTGCATGGCGGCCTTTTCTGCCCCCTGCTTATCTAATACGATCTGCCCGGCATGGAACATGCACAGGCGGCTGCCGTATTCGACCGCGTAGCGCAGGTTATGCGTGACCATGAGGGTGGTGACCCCCTTTTCCTTTACGATGCGGTCGGTGAGCGCCATGATCCGCTCGGCGGTCTTGGGGTCAAGGGCGGCGGTATGCTCGTCAAGCAGCAGAAGATCGACCGGGGTGAGCGTGCTCATCAGCAGCGAAAGCGCCTGGCGCTGACCGCCCGAGAGCAGGCAGACGGGGATATCCATTTTGTCCTCCAGCCCGAGGCCAAGGTCGGCCACCAGGGCGCGGTACTGCTCGGTCCTTTTGCGGGAGACGGCTAAGGAAAGGCCGTAGGGCTTGCCCTTGTTTTCTGCCATGGCCAGGTTTTCACGAATGGTCATGTGCGGCACGGTGCCAACGGATGGGTCCTGGTACACGCGGCCAATACGCCGCGCGCGGCGGTAGGGTGGCTGGTGGGTGATGTCTACCCCATCCAGCAGCACCTGCCCACGGTCGGGCAGCAGGCTGCCGCCCACCAGGTTGAGCGCGGTGGTCTTGCCCGAGCCGTTAGAGCCGACGATAGAAACGAACTCGCCCCGGGCGACCGAAAGCGAAAAATCGGTAAACAGCGTGGCCTCGTTGACCGTGCCACGGTTAAAGGTCTTGTCAATATGCTGCAAGTCAAGCATGGGGTGCCTCCTTCCCGGCGGCTACGGCGGCGCGGTGCATATGCCGCTCGCGCCAGGCGCTGAGCCGCTCGTTACCGATCAGGATCGCGGCAAAGAGCACGGCGTTGAGCAGCTTGAGGTAGATGCCGTCACGATCGACCAGCACCAGGTAATTGAGGCAGAGCGAGTAGATGAGCGCGCCGATGATCACGGCGCTGGTCTGCTTCATGAACCGGATGCGGGAAAAGACCGCCAGACCGATGATGACAGAGGCCAGGGCCAAAACGACCTTGCCGCTGCCGGAATTGTTATCATAGGACATATACAGCTGGGCGTAAAGCGCGCCTGAAACGGCCACCAGGCCGTTGGCAAGCGAGAGGCCAAGCAGCTTATATTCCCCGGCATCCCGCCCAAGAGAGACGACCAGCTGCGCATTATCTCCCGTGGCACGCAGCATGTAGCCCAGCTTGGTGCGTAAAAAGAGGTCGATGAGCAGCTTGCAGGCCAGCACGAAGAGCAGAAGGATGCCGATGGTGGCGTAGTCGCGCAGGGCGGTGGGAATATTCTCCATCCACGGGGCGTGGAAGATGCCCGCAAGCCCCGCGCCACGGTAGGAAAAGATGGTGGTGGTATAGCCGTTTTCGGTGAGCAGCTTGGTCAAGGCCAGGTTGACCGAAAGCAGCCCGGTCATGACGATAATGCCGGCAAGCAGGGGCGAGATGCGGCAGCGCACGTGCAGCAGCCCGGTGATTGCGCCGGCCAGGCAGCCGACCAGCAGGGTCAGCAGGATGGCAAGCAGGGGCGGCAGGCCGAGGCGCAGCATGAAAATGGTGCAGCACACGCCGCCCAGCGGAAAGCTGCCGTCTACCGACAGATCGGGAAAGTCAAGAATAGAATAGGAAATATATACACCAAGCGCTAAAATAGCGAAGCAAAGACCCATTTGCAGGCCGTCGATCGTGGTGCCTAAAAACAGCTGCATAGCAATATGCCTTTCTTACGCTGCTACGTCGGTAGCGGTGAGCGTGGTGGGAACGGTGAGGCCAAGCAGGGCGCAGGCCTCGCTGTTATAATAGTTTTCGGGCGAGGTGATCACGGCCACGGGGATATCGTCGGCATCCCGGCCGCCAAGGATGGCGGCAGCGGCCTCGCCGGCCTTTTCACCGACGGTAACGTAATCCATCGAGGCAGAGGCAACGCAGCCAAGGCGCACCTGCTCGATCTCGGAGCCGAAGACGGGAATCTTCTTTTCATTGGTCAGGGGCAGGATGTTGCTTTCCAGCTTGCCGACCACGGTGTTATCCAGCAGGTTGACGAAGCAATCGACACCCGCGTCGATCAGGGAATTGACCTGGGTATCAATGGTGTTGATATCAGCCACGGCGCGATCAACGATCTCGATTGCGGGACTGCTGTAAAGGGCGGCAGCCAGCTTCAGCTGCTCGACCTGGTAGGGCGAGCTGGATTCCTCGGTGGAATAGAGCACGCCGATCTTCAGCGTATCCTTACCCATGAAGGCGGTCACCACCTCAAGCTGCTTGCCAAAGTTCGGCACGTCAGAGGAGCCGGTGACGTTCTCGTAGTTATCCATGACGCTGGCATCGGTAATGGCGCAGAACACGACGGGAATGCCGTTATCGGCGGCGGCGTTGGCAGCGGCCACGGCCGAGGGGGTGGCAATGGCAATGATGACGCGGGCGCCGCGATTGACCAGAGTGTTGGCCTGGGATTGCGATACGCTGGGGTCAAAGTTGCTATCCAGATGCTCGATGGTGTAGCCCTCCGCGGTGATGCCGGCAGCGGCCAAGGCCTGCGTGATGCCGGTGTAGCAGTTGTTAAGCGACCCGTGCGAGCCGAACTGGATGATGCCGACCACCGGCTTTTCCTCCGTGCAGGCGGCAAGGCCGAGCGTGGCGAGTGCGAGCATAGCGAGGGTGATGATGAGAGAAAGTGTGCGTTTCATGGTTGTTACCTCCGTTTTTTTCGGTGCCCTTTGCCCTAAAAAACAAAAAGCACCCTTGATGTTTGATCAAGGGCGATAAAATCGCGGTGCCACCTTGGTTCGGGTAATTTCTTACCCCTCTGTGGGATACAAGCATATCCCCTGCCCTATGACGGGAGCGCCCGCAGTGCATTGAACACTGACCTCCACAGCCCATATTACACGGCGCCGCATACAGGGCTCTCACCATCCCCTGCTCGCTTTGAAGTAGCCTTCCGTCTTTTTTCTGCTTCATCGGTTTGGCATTATCATAGCACAAGGTGCGCCGCTTGTCAATAGGGGGAAAGAAAATTTTTTGATTTTTAGAGAGGCGGGCGGCGAAAGAGCTAAGACAAAAAGGGCGACACACGCGTACCTGCCGTAGAGCAGGTACGCAA
>JAZQVK010000200.1:0-6372 GCA_045631765.1 Eubacteriales bacterium | reverse complement strand
TATCACTGCGACCAGCGGGAGCAATATCACTTTTGCGGAGCAAAAATATCACGCCGAGCCGTGCGAGGCATATCACTTCTAAACAATTACCGCCCGACAGAACACCGTAAGGTGTAACACACTATACCTTGCAGGCAAGGCGTGTGAAAAGGAGTACGAACAAAATTGTCCGTACTCCTTTTTCTTTGTTCGGTAGTTCAAAACCTGCTTTATGGTAGGAATCCTTCGGTTTTCTTTTTTATGTACCCATATTACTTAAACAGGCGAAGGATGTGCTTCGAGAGGATCATCAGCACCAGGTCAACGATCCACAGGATACCTGCGCCGATACCGGTCAGGCAGATGACCAGGCGAACGATGCCGCCTACCATGCTGCCATCCTGGAAGCGGGTGATGATACCGCAGATGACCGAGGTGATCGGAATGATTGCCAGAATCACGCTAACCAGGTAGGAAAGGCCGAAGTAATCGCTTTTCTTTGCCATGATAAAAACTCCTTTATAAAAATTTGTCGATCATATTATAGCATACGTTTCGGTTGAAAGTCAACAAAGACTATTGTTTTTTTCGCGTTTTCATGCTACAATGATTACAAAATTCAAGCAAAAGAGGAATGCTTATGCTGCATATTGAACATTTTTCCAAAAGCTACGGCACCAAAAAGGCGGTAGACGATCTTTCGCTTTCTATTGCCCCTGGCGAGACCTACGGCTTTATCGGCCATAACGGGGCGGGTAAGACCACCACGCTGAAGGCCTGCTGCGGTATTTTGCAGGGTGACGGGGGGCGTATTACGGTGGGCGGCCTTTCCATGCAGGATGACCCGCTTGGCTGCAAGCATCTGATGGCCTATATTCCCGATAACCCCGATCTTTACGATTTTCTCAGCGGTATCAAATATCTGAATTTTGTAGCCGACGTGTACGGCGTACCGGCCGACCTGCGCGCCGAGCGCATTCGCCTGTATGCCGACCGGTTTGAGCTGACCAAGGATCTGGCAAGCCCCATCTCTGCCTATTCGCACGGCATGAAGCAAAAGCTGGCGATCGTGGCCGCCTGGCTGCACAGCCCACGCTTGATCATTATGGATGAGCCGTTCGTGGGGCTTGATCCGCGTGCCGCCCATATCTTAAAGGGCATGATGCGCGAGCATTGTGACGGCGGCGGTGCCATCTTCTTTTCTACCCACGTGCTGGAGGTAGCGGAAAAGCTGTGTGATAAGGTGGCCATTATTCAGCATGGCCGCCTGATCGCCGCCGGCCCGATGGATGAGGTAAAGGGCGATGGCTCCTTAGAGAGCGTATTCTTAGAGCTGGCCGGGGATGCCTCGTTAGGAGGGCAGGGATGAAAACACTCTCTTTGTTGATCGGCCTGCGCCTGCGTGAGATGTTTTCCTCTTTCCTGCGCGGCCCCTCGCGCGGCGGCAAGCGTCGCTCCCCTGTAGTGATGGTGCTGCTGGCTCTTTTACTGGTATATGTCGCGGCCGTGTTTATGTTCCTGTTTTTCAGCATGTTCCTCGTGCTGTGGATGGCCTTGGAGCGTACAGGGCTGGAGCTTTCCTTCTTCTTTGGTATAGCCGGGCTGCTGACGGTGGCGCTATGCGTGTTTGGCTCGGTGCTGACAACGCAATCGGCCCTGTATCAGGCGCGGGATAACGAGCAGCTGCTTTCTATGCCGCTCTCACCCACGCTGATCATGCTCAGCCGTATGATCTTTCTCTTGCTCATCAATACCGCCTTCGCCGCTGTGGTGGCTGTGCCGGCCTTTGTGGTGTACCTGATGCTTGGCAGACCAAGCCTGCTGTCAGCGCTTGGCTTTATATTCTTTTTCATCCTGCTTTCGGTGCTGGCGCTGGCCGTTTCCTGCCTGCTTGGCTGGCTGGTAACGCTGGTAACGGCACGAATGAAGCATAAAAACGTCTTTTCCTTGATCTTCATGGTGCTTTTCCTCGTCCTCTATTTCATGGGCATGAGCGCGCTGGGCACCGGGCTGGAGAGCCTGGAAATGAATATTCAGCCGCTGGTGGAAGCGCTTACCCCGTATCTCACGGTATTTTTGTGGATCGGCCGCGCCCTGCTGTATAGCGACACGCTTGCCGCGCTGCTCTTTTTGCTGGTCTTTGCGGCAATCGTAGGCTGTGCGTTCCTCTTTCTTTCTCGCACCTATCTCCGTATTCTGACCACCGATCGCGGCAGCGCGCAGTATACCTACCGCGAGCGGGCCGGCAAGCAGCGCAGCGCGACTGCCGCGCTGGTGAAAAAGGAGATCTCGCATTTCGTGGGCAACGCCACCTATATGCTGAACGAGGGGCTTGGCCTTCTGTTCGCGGTGGGCATTTCCGTGTATTTCCTCGTGCAGCGTGACGTGGTGTTTGCGCTGCTGCACAGCATGGGGCTTGCTGCCGCTTCGCCGGTGCTGGTGGCCGGTGTGCTGAGCCTGTGTGCTTCGATGGTCATTATCTCCGCCCCCTCAGTCTCCTTAGAGGGCAAGAACGTGTGGATCGCGCAATCGCTCCCGCTTTCGGGCGGGCAGATCCTGTGCGCCAAGGCCTATGCCCATATTCTGATCGCTTCGCCCTTCTTTATGCTTGCCTCGGTGCTGTCTGCCGTTGCCAGCGGCGCCGGTGTGCTTGACACGCTTGGCATTCTGCTGCTGCCGCTTTCCTGCAATGCCTTCTGTGCCTTCTTTGGGGTCACGATGAACATTCTGTTCCCTAAGTTAGATTGGCTGAACGAGGCCTACGCCGTTAAATCCGGCGCGGCGGTCATGCTGACCATGTTCGGCATGATGCTGATCTGTGGTCTGCAAATCCTGCTGCTGCTCGCACTGGCTCTCGTCGGCCTTCCTGCGATTGTGGCCATGCTGCTCTCCAGCGCTCTGTTCTTAGGCCTTTCGGTTGTCCTGCGCGCCTACCTGAACGGTGGCGGCGCGCGCCGATTCGCTTCTCTGTAACAGAAAAAGGATCCCTGCTTTTCAGGGATCCTTTTTCCTTTATCCAACGTTTTCGCGCCGTGCGGTAAGCCCCTCGGGCTTGCTTTGAATATCGCCCGCGCGAGTGAGCGCCCAGCGGGTCATCATGGGGCCGAAGATCTCGTAGATCAGCACGCCGAAGAGGATGACAAAGCGAACGGTGTTGCCGATCTCAGTATGGCCGAATACCTCGTCGGCTGCCACGGTGCTTACCATGCCCAGCGCCACGCCGGCCTGCGGCAGCAGCGTGATGCCCAGGTATTTTACAATGGTATCATCACACTTCATCAGCTTGGCGCTGCCGGTGGCGCCCAGGCACTTGCCGGCCGAGCGCGCCAGAATGTAGATCACGCCAATGGCAATGAAGATCGGCTTGGAGAATACGCTCAGATCCAGGCTGGCACCGCTGATCACGAAGAAGAGCAGAAACAGCGGCTTTGTCCAGCGCTCGGTTCTTTCCATCATCTCCTCGGACGTTTTACATACGTTGCAGAATACCGTGCCCAGCATCATGCAGGTGAGAAGGGAAGAGAAGTGAATGCTAACGCCCACGTCAAAATGCAGCTTAGCCAGCGCCACAGTCAAAAAGACGAAGGTGATCATGAGCGTCAGACGGTTGCTGCGGGAATGGAACAGCTTTTCAACAAAGGAAAGAATAAAACCAAGCAGCGCACCCAGCACCAGGGAAAGAACGATCTCCAGCATCGGCTCTGCCACCACCGAGATCAGATCGATCGAGCCACCGCTGACGTACAGCGCCTTGGCCACGCCAAAGGAGATGGCAAACAGGATCAGACCAACGGCATCGTCCAGCGCGACGATGGGCAGCAGAATATCGGTCAACGGGCCCTTGGCCTTGTACTGGCGCACCACCATCAGCGTTGCCGCCGGTGCGGTGGCCGAGGCAATGGCACCCAGGATGATGCAGGCGGGCAGGGGCAGATAATCGACCCCGGTGGCCGAAAGCAGGATGAAATGTACACCGATCAGCACGGCATCCACCAGCAGCGTGGCAACCACCGCCTGAAAAACGCCGATCACGCCGGCCTGCTTGCCGGTCTTGCGCAGATCCTTCAGGCGAAATTCGTTGCCGATATCAAAGGCAATAAAGCCCAGCGCCACGTCCGAAATGATGGTAAAGGCATCCACCGGTGCCAGCTCCTGGTTAAAGCCAAAGGCAAAGCCACCCAGCACCACGTGCCCGAGACAATAGGTGCCGATCAGCACACCGCCGATCAGGTATGCCGTCACGTCCGGCAGCTTCAAGGGCTTGAGCACACGGGTCATCATTAACCCGATAAACAAGCATAACGCTAAACTGAGAAGAATTTGAATGGTAGACATAAGACGCCTCTTTTACTGATGTTTTCAAACATCCCTAATTATAGCACCGCGGGGGGGCGTTGTCAAGGGAAAAATATATTCTTTCCCTGCAGGAAGAAACCTACTTAAACAAGAAAAGAAAAACTATTTTTTTTGGCTACTATTTACAAAATGTTGAAAAAATCACAAACAGGCTTTACAAAATTATTATTTTGTGCTATAATGAAATTTGTAAAATTTTCCTTCCTCGCAGCGCTGGTGGAAGAAGAATTTTACAAAACCAAACCAAAAAACAAAAAGGAGAGAAGCACATGAAGAACAGAAGAATTGCGATCACGGCATTCCTGCTTTGCGCATGCCTGCTGATCGGTGTTGGTTACGCCGGCCTGGTTGACGACCTGATCGTGAACAGTACGGTAAGCCTGACTGCAAAAGGCGCAAGCGACGAGTTTAGTGAAGACGTATACTTCGTAAGCGCAGACGGTACCAATTGCTCTGCCGCCCTTAATCATTCCGATTCGACCAAGGATACCGTGCTGGTTACCATCGATGACGTTGTCAGCGGCATGGCTATGAAGAACGATACCGCATCTGTTAAGCTGAATATCAAGAACGATTCGAGCGAAAAGGTGAAGGTATCCGTTAAGAATCCGGACGAGGATATTACCTATGGCGCCGATAGCCCGTTTAAGGTTGCTATGGAGGGACCCGCCGTGGAGATCGATTCTGGTGAGACCGGTACCGTAAACGTATCTATCCTGCTGAAATCCACGATCACGGCCGACTATACCGCAAAAGATGCGTTCAAGCTGGTATTGACCGCAGAGACGGTAATCGCATAACTGAAATTTATCACCAAATGAAAAAAGGGGGGAGAGTAATTGAACACGGATCGCAAGGTGCTTTATATGGCAGCGGCGCTGTGGCCGGTTGCTCTTCTGCTCCTTTTGCCGGTACCCCGGCAATACGTATATATCATTGCGGCGGCGCTTAGCGCTGCCGCCGCCGTGGTGATATCTGTTTTTGTCAGCAAGCGTAGCATTTATGCCATCGTTAAGCGCCAAGTGCTTGGCCTGATGGCGGTGATGGGAATTTTGTACCTGGTGCTGTATTATTTGACGGGTACGGAATACGGCTTTTCTCGTCGCACGGTAACGCCTGCGCTATTGCTGATGCAAGCACTGCCTATCGCAGTGATCATCATTACGCATGAAATTATAAGAAGCATTTTGCTTGCCGGCCGTAGCCGGGGGGCAGACGTGCTATGCTATATTGCCTCTCTGCTTGGCGAGCTGGTCATTGCCGGTGGCCTTGCCGGGCACATGTCGCAATCACGCATGGTAGATCTGGTAGCCCTGGTGCTGTTCCCGGCGGTAACGGGCAATCTGCTATACCACTATTTGGCCAGGCGGTACGGCCCGTGGCCGGGGGTGGTGTGGCGGCTGATCACCGTGCTGCACGCCAGCCTGCTGCCGGTATACCCCACGGTGCCGCACGCGTTGCTTGCCTTTGCAAACGTGCTGTTGCCGATGGCCGTTTACGCGTTTATCAGCCTTTTGTATGAAAAAAAGAAAAAACGCGCCACGGCACAGGGAAAGGGCGTTGTTGGCTACGTGGCCATGGCGCTTGTTCTGCTTCTCATGATTTCTACCGTAATGATGATCTCTTGTCAATTTCGCTTTGGCGCCCTGGTGATCGCTACCGGCAGTATGACCGGCGAGATCAATAAGGGGGACGTGGCGATCTATGAGGCCTATGATGGTCAGATCGTTAGCGAAGGGCAGGTTATCGTGTTTACCAATTATGGGCGAAAAACCGTTCATCGCGTGGTGGACGTGCAGCGTGTCAACGGGCAGCTGCGCTATTATACAAAGGGCGATGCCAATCCCGCTTGGGATAGCGGCTATATCACCCAGTCAGATATAAACGGTCTTGTGCGTTGCCGGGTTGCCTACGTTGGCTACCCCTCCCTATGGCTGCGCCAGATCTTCCGATAAAAAGAAGGATGTTTTGCTATGTCAGAAGCTGAAAAGAAAAGAAGAGCGGATTATAAGAACAATCGAAAAAGGTGGATGAGTG
>JAZQVK010000199.1:0-5555 GCA_045631765.1 Eubacteriales bacterium | reverse complement strand
CGTCTCTTCGCTAACGCTCAGAGCCACCTCCCTCCCGGAGGGAGGCTTAGATAGACGGAGGGAGGCTTAGATAGACGGAGGCTTGCCTCGCCCGGTGCAAAAAAGAACGTGGCGCAAAGCGCCACGTTCTCTCGTTTATCAAGCTTAGCCCATAGCCAGCTCGGCAATTGCCTCGTACTCGGCGATCAGATCCTCCAGGCGGATCTGGAAGTTGCCGGACTCAGCAGACCAGAAGTCGGCCGGGTTCTTTGCGCTGTTCGGAGAAGCCAGCTCACGGAAGATGTAAGCCAGGCCACCACCGGTAGCGGTGCGCAGCTCGCTGGTAGAGGAGGAGTGAATACCGGCCAGGTTGTAGCGGCGACCCTCGTAGATCGTTTCGATCATATCTACAGAGCGCTCGTCACGGGTGGCGTTGTACTTCAGGATAACCTCGTAGTAAGCGGGCAGCACAGACTGGTGCGATTCAGCCGCCATCGCCTCGATCATCACGCCGGTCATCTCCAGGCGCTCGGTCGGGTTCAGCGGGCAGATCAGGGTAGACATCGCATCCTGCGTGCCGGCATAATATTCCTTCTGGTTCTTGTCAGCCTTCGGGAAGGGCAGAACACCGAACTTGATCTCAGATTCGTGAATGGTGTCGCTATCCAGCGTGCCAAGCGTGGTCATAAAGAACAACGACTGGCCGTTGGCAAAGTTCTGTGACCAATCTTCACCGGTAAAGTTGTTACAGCCGCTGGAGGAGAACAGGGTCTTGATCTTACCAATGTTGGTAACCATGCCGATGGACATGGTGGTCAGCTCAGGCACCATCTGGCCGTCGTTGACAACCAGGTCGTAGCCAAAGGCGTTGGTAAAGATCTCACGAACGTGGGTAGAGGCATAGGTGATACCATAGGTATCGTCCACGTCTCGCTGGCCGGGGGCAGCACCGTTGTTGTTGTCGATCCAGAAGTCCTTGGTGATGGCTGTCATGTTGTCGATCGTCCAGGTACCGGCGTCAACCGCATCGTACAGCGTGTTGTAGGTGGGGTTGATCTGCTTAGCCACGTTGTGCTGGCTGGCCATTTCCTGGTTCCACAGGATGGCCCAGGTCGAGCGGATAGCCGAGAGGTTGATATCGCACACGCCGACGTACTGACGGCCAAGAACGGAATAGCAGTCGTTCATCTTGGCGTTCCACCAGTCGGCCTTACCAATCGAATCCTTGACGTAGGGAACCTCAGAGCGCAGGTCGTACAGCATGCCGGTCAGGGCACAGGGGCCAGCCTGCCACAGCTGAATCAGAACCATGTCCAGCAGGTCGTCGTTACCGTTCAGCAGCTCCATGCGAATGTCAGACGCGTGGGCAACGGCATCGCCCGTGGTGTAGATAACCGGGGTGATGTTGACGTTGAAGCGGTCAGAGAGGCGCTGGTTACGCAGCAGGGTCGCGGTATCGCAAGCGTCCGGCTCCTCCTCTTCCTTGTAGATCTCAGCCTCGTAAGCCTGCAGAGCCGAGATAACGAACTCCTCGCCGCCGAAATCGTGATCGCCTACGTTGTCGATGAACTGGTAAGCGGTTTCATCCGGGCCGGGGCCAACAGGGCCGCCAGTACCGCCGCCGCCACAGGCAACCAGGGGCAGGCAGGTGCACAGCACGAGAATAAGTGCTAAAATGCGTTTCATAAAAAGCCTCCTATTTATATTTTTTGACTATTACAGTATACCACAAAACGGAAATGATGTAAAGTGCCCCCGAAAATTTTTGGCGTTTTGCACAAAAACCAGCACCGTTTTTTGTGCAGGGTGACGGGGTAGGGCGACTTTGTTACCTTTGGCTCCCTCTATCTTAGGCTCCCTCCGGGAGGGAGCTGGCAGCCGTTAGGCTGACTGAGGGAGTAACGGGTAGTGACCATAAGCTGATAAATAAACTTTATTCCTGCTTTATTTCGCAATCTATATCAACCGGGAAAGAGAACATCTATCAAGAGAATTTACACGTAAGAATATTCCTTTTCTTTCTGTAAACTCTCCTACCCGGTACTCCTTCCGTCACTCCGCTTCGCTCCGTGCCACCTCCCTCCCGGAGGGAGGCTTATATTCTTGCTTTGTTTTATAAAGCATATCAACCGGGAAAGAGATACCTATCAAGAGAATTTACACGTAAGAATATTCCTTTTCTTTCTGTAAACTCTCCTACCCAGTACTCCTTCCGCCTCGTTTCACTCGGCACCTCCCTCCCGGAGGGAGGCTTAGATTGCTTCGCTGCGCTACCTCCCGGAGGGAGGCTTAGATAGACGGAGGGAGGCTTGAGCAGCAAAGCTCGTTTCCCCTCTTGATTTTTCCGCCCGGATGATATATAATAAAAAGGAAAACAACAACTAAGGAGGAACACTATGAAATTTCTTGTTTGCAATACCTATGAGGAGGTCTCGCAGGAGGCCGCTAAGATATTTGAGGAGCAGCTGCGCGCCAAGCCGAGCAGCGTGCTTGGCCTGGCCACCGGCTCTACGCCGCTGGGGCTATACCGCGAGCTGATCCGCGCCTACCAGCTGGGCGGGCTGGATTTTTCGGCCGTGACCACCATCAACCTGGATGAATACTACCCCATCGCCCCCACCCACGAGCAGAGCTATCGCTACTTTATGAACGAAAACCTGTTCAAGCATATCAACGTAGACCCGGCAAAGACCTTCGTGCCGAACGGCCAGGCGCCAAGCCCGGAGGATGAATCGGTCGGCTATGACGAGCGCATCAAGCGCCTGGGCGGCATCGACCTACAGCTGCTCGGCATTGGTGTAAACGGCCACATCGGCTTCAACGAGCCAAGCGACGCGCTGCGCATGGATACCCACGTTGAGGTACTGACCGAATCCACCCGCAAGGCCAACTCCCGCTTCTTCTCGTCGATCGACGAGGTGCCCACCCACGCCATCACCATGGGCATGGCCGGCATCATGACCGCCAAAAGGATCCTGCTGCTTGCCTGCGGCAAGAACAAGCACGAGGTGGTCAAGGCCATGCAGGATAAGACCATCACCACCCAGATCCCCGCTACGCTGCTCAAGTGCCACCCGGACATGACGCTGATCTGCGATCGCGCCGCCTTTGAGGGGAGATAACACATGCGCACCGCCATCATCAACGCCCGCCCCTACGGCTGTGAGAAAAAGACCGTCCTCTGTAAGGACGGCAGGATCGAAGGGCTGCTCGCGCCCGGCGCGGCCTACGAGGCCGACGAGGTGATCGACGCCGCCGGTGCCTACCTCTTTCCCGGCCTGATCGACGTACATTCGCACGGCTGCTTAGGCATGGACGTGATGGACGGCAAGGGTCTTGACGAGATGGCAAGGGAATACTTGCGCCACGGCGTGACCACCTGGCTCCCCACCACCACCACCGATGCCGCCGCCAACATCCGCGCGGCAGGCAAGCAGCCGCTCAACGAGCAGGGCACCGACCGTGCCCGCACGCCCGGCTTCCACTACGAGGGGCCGTTCATCAATCAAAAGTACAAGGGCGCGCAGAACCCGGACTACATCCAAGAGCCAAGCCTGGCGGAATTTGAGCAATATCACCACGCCGCGCTGATCACCGTGGCGCCCGAAATGCCCGGCGCCATCGAATTCATTCGTGAGGCCACGAAACGGGGGGCGTGTGTCGCGCTTGGCCATACCGATTGCGATTACGATACCGCCTGCGCCGCCTTTGCGGCCGGAGCGAAGTGCCTGACCCACACCTGCAACGCCATGCCGCCCATCCTGCACCGCGCACCCGGCCCCATCGGCGCCGCTATGGTATGCGGCGCGTATGCCCAGGTCATTTCCGACGGGGTGCACCTGCACCCGGCCATGGTGCTGGCGCTGTATCGGATGTTCGGGCGCAAGCGCATGGTGCTGATCAGCGATTCGGTCAGCGCCTGCGGCATGCCGGATGGCTCCTACACCTTAGGCGGCCTGGCCGTCACGGTCAAGAATGGCGAGGCGCGCATCGCAAACGGCGCGCTGGCCGGCAGCACCACGCCGCTTTACGAGTGCGTGAGGCGCGCCATCTCCTTCGGCATCCCCGCACGCGATGCCTTTGCCATGGCAAGCGAGACCCCGGCCGAGATGCTCGGCCTGAAGAAGGGCAAGCTCCGCCGCGGCTACTCCGCCGAGTTCGTCCTCTGCAACGAGGAATACGAGCTGCAAAAGGCCCTGGTGCTGTAACAGCCCCACAAAAAGCCCACGCGGTAAAATCCGCGCAACAAAGCCCACGCGGCAAAGCCGTGCGGCAAAACCCCGCGCGGCAAAAAACGAAAAAAAGAGGCCAAATGGGTGCCTTCCATAAAGCAGGTTTTACCTGCAAATGCAAAATAAAACTCGTAGGGGCGTTCTGTTAACGCCCGCGGGCGAACTCAGTTCGCCCCTACGGCAAAAAGGACAGAGATTTTTTATCTCTGTCCTTTTTCACACGCCTTGCCCTGCAAAGGTGTAGTGTGTTATACTTTACATTTTGAGTTATATGTGTTATAATAAATTTAAGGAGGTGAATATATGGAATTTTATATTATACTTGCCTTGTTTGTTATAATGCCTTTAATATCAAGCATTTTTTACGGCACAACGAATAGAGGTCACCAACTAAAAAAATTTATAAACGAATATAATTATCAAGTTCTCGTAGTTGAAAACAAACTAATTGACAAATTATTGTGTGCATTATTTTCCCCCACAAAGAAAAAAGGCAGTAGATACATATATTACGCGCAGAGATTTTATTTTGTGTTAGCTATACTCCAAATTCCTATATGCTTAATTTTCTTTTTCAACACGAAATTTCCCGTTTGGTATTTTTTCTCATTAGCTATTGTTTGTCTAATACCCAAAATTATCTTTTGGGTTATGGTTGGTTTGCTTGAACGGAAATTGCACAAATATAATAAAAAAATGGGAATTGAAGAGGTTACAATTTGGAATTTCCTCAAGTTTGACAAAAAAATTAAGACTTTTGAGAAATATTACAAATACGAAAATCAAATTCGCGATGCAATTAACCCATATATTACGACATCAAATCCCAAAAAGAGAAAATCAACTATTTCAATTTGTGATGTTGATAAAGTCATTTCTTTAGTAGAAAAGGAGTTTCCTAAAGCATATACCGAACAGGTCAACGATGAAAAAGGGAACAGCATATTAAACATATATATCAAGAGTGAGGATTATACGAAGTTAATTGTTACGGCATTTATTGTAAAATTAAAAAAGTAATAACAAAAGCCCTTATGACGCCTTTTTACATCATAAGGGTTTTTGTTATATCTGCTTTACAGTAGGTAGCCCAAGGCATCCCTTTCTTTTTGACTCGTGATTGCGCGAGTCGACATGCTGTGCCGGCGAAAGAAAAGGATGCCCGAAGGCATCCTTTTCTTTTTGAACTCGCGCTTGCGCGAGTTCTGTTATCCGGCAAATAAGCATCCGCGCGGATGCGAGAAAAATTACTTAATCTCGACAGTTGCGCCAGCCTCGGTAAGAGCAGCCTTGATGCTTTCAGCTTCGTCCTTGGAAACGCCTTCCTTAACGGCCTTGGGAGCA
>JAZQVK010000198.1:0-2290 GCA_045631765.1 Eubacteriales bacterium | reverse complement strand
CTCACAGAACGACATGGCTACGATCCGACTTGATCCATACCCGCTTCCCGCCGGAACCGAACGGCTATCTGCACATTGGCCATTGCAAGGCGCTGGTTATTGATTTTGGCACGGCACGCAAGTACCAGGGTCTGTGCAACCTGCGTATGGATGATACCAACCCCGCGAAGGAGGATACCGAGTTTGTCGACGCCATCCAGGAGGATATTCATTGGCTGGGCTTTGACTGGGATGATCGCTTCTTCTACGGCTCGGACTATTTTGAAAAGGACTACGAGCTGGCCGTTGGCCTGATCAAGAAGGGTCTTGCCTACGTGTGCGAGCTGAATGCCGAGCAGATGCGCGACCCGCAGTACTGCGGCGACCTGACGCACCCGGCCGTTTCCCCCTACCGTGACCGCCCGATCGAGGAGAGCCTTGACCTGTTTGAAAGAATGAAGAACGGCGAATTCCCGGAAGGGCGTTACACCCTGCGCGCCAAGATCGACCTTGCCTCCGGCAACTTCTGCATGCGTGACCCCGTGCTTTACCGCATTCGCTATATCGAGCACCATCGCCAGGGCAATAAGTGGTGCATCTACCCGATGTACGATTTCGCACACCCGATCCAGGATGCCTTAGAGGGGGTTACCCACTCGCTCTGCTCGCTGGAGTATGAGATCCACCGCCCGCTGTACAACTGGGTAATCGACAACGTAGATCTCGAATACCCTGTCGTTAAGCCGCGGCAGATCGAATTTGCCCGCCTGAACATGACCTATACCATGATGAGCAAGCGCTTTCTCCGTCACCTGGTGGAAAGTGGTCTGGTTGACGGCTGGGATGACCCGCGTATGCCTACCCTGTGCGGCCTGCGCCGCCGTGGCTACACCGCCGCCTCGATCCTCGATTTCTGTGACCGTATCGGCGTTGCCAAGTCGAACAGCATGGTCGAGCTGGGGCTGCTTGAGGCCTGCATCCGTGACGAGCTGAACCGCACCGCGCCCCGCCGTGTGGCCGTCTTGAACCCGATCAAGGTGGTAGTAGACAACTACCCGGCTGATCAGGTAGAATATTTCAACCTGCCCAACAACCCGCAGGATCCCGAGGCCGGCACCCGTGCCGTGCCCTTCTCGCGCGAGCTGTATATCGACCAGGATGATTTTGCGCTGGTACCGCCGCCGAAGTTCTTCCGCCTCAAGCCCGAGGGCGAGGTGCGTCTGATGGGCGCCTATATCGTTCGCTGCGGCGAGATCGTGCAGAACGAGGATGGCAGCATTCGCGAGATCCACGTCACGGCCGACCTGGAGACCGGCTGCGGCAACCCCGCCGACGGGCATAAGGTCAAGGGCACCATTCATTGGCTCTCCGCCCCGCACGCCATCGATGCCACCGCCGTGCTCTATGACCGTCTCTTTACCGTGCCCGACCCCGGCAACCTGCCCGAGGGCCAGACCTATGATGACGTCATGAACCCCGATTCCCGCATCACGCTCAGCGGCGCGAAGTTTGAGCCGGCGCTGGCCGATGCCAAGCCGGGCGACCACTTCCAGTTCGTGCGCACGGGCTACTTCACCGTAGACACCAAGAATGAAAATACCTTCAATCGCACCGTTGGCTTGAAGGACAGCTTCCCGAAGCAGTAATTTTGAAGGAGAAGGGCTATGAAGATCTTATTTCAGGGCGACAGCATTACCGATGCCGGCAGAAACAGAGAGGATCCTCACAACTTAGGTAACGGCTACCCCAAGTATGCCGCCGCGCTCATCGCGGCTAATCATCCGGAGATCGAGTTTGAGTTTGTAAACCTTGGCATCTCCGGCAATCAGACCAAGGATCTGGTCGACCGTCTGGAGACGGACTTTGTAGATATTCAGCCGGATATCGTTTCGATTCTGATCGGCATTAACGACGTTTGGCACCATGCCGGCGACAAAAGCTGGATCCCGAACGAGGTGTTTGAGGAGCGCTATCGCACTGTTTTGACCGCCATCAAGGAAAAGACGAGCGCCAAGATCATGATGATGGAGCCCTTCCTCATCCCGATCGAGGATAAGCTCTTCTTCCGTGAGGATCTGGCACCGAAGATCGAGATCGTGCGCAAGCTGGCACGCGAATTTGCCGACGTGTATCTGCCTACCGACGGCCTGCTTGCCTCGGCCTTTATCGGTGACGACCCGCTTTCCTACGCAGGGGATGGTGTTCACCCCAGCGAAAAGGGCCGCATCTTCATCGGCAAGCTGTATGCACAGTATATTGATAAACTGATCTGATAAAAAGAACCGGGCTGCCCATGGGCAGCCCGGTTCTT
>JAZQVK010000197.1:0-10394 GCA_045631765.1 Eubacteriales bacterium | reverse complement strand
CTAAGCACACGGGGCGAAACATCTCCTGCCAGCGTCCGTTGCGCAGCACCTTCAGCCGGCCGCCGCAGGTATCAAGCGGCTCCGCCTCTGAAAGAAAGCCGCGCCCGGCCATGTTGGATTGTCCGATCAGCAAAAAAGAGTGTGTCATGGTCGTTTCCTCTCTTACGCCTTTCCCAGCGCCTCGATCAGCGTGGGCAGAATGGCGGTCAAGGCATCCTCCGGCGTGCCGCTGAGCGTGCAGCCGGCGGCACGCACGTGCCCGCCGCCGCCAAAGGCCTGTGCCACGGCGCTTACGTTTGCATCTACCGAGCGAAGTGAGACCTTGCTCACGCCGCCGGGCAGCTCACGCACCACCAGCGCGATCTCTACCCCGGCCATCGAGCGCGGGATGTCTACCGCCGTTTCAAAATCGTCATCCGAAAGGCCGGCGCGGTCAGCAAGCGTCAGGCACACGGCGCCAATGCGGCCGCCCGCGTGCACCGAAAGGCGTGACATGGCGATCTTTTCAGCTGCCAGCTGCTCCGGCGTGCGGCTGTCGTACAGCAGGTGGTTGATCTTATCGGCATGAATGCCGGTGGCAAGCAGCGCTGCCGCAATGCGGTGTGTCTCTGCCGTTACGTTAGAATATTTGAAGCAGCCGGTATCCGAAGAGATCGCCGCGTAGATCGCGCTTGCCATCGGCGCGTCGACCTCGTCCAGCTCTCCTCTCTCTAACAGCCGCTCGGCCAGGCGATAGATCACCTCGCCCGCGGCAGCTGCCTGCGGGCAGATCAGCGAGGGCGCAAAGGGGGTTCCCACCTCGTGGTGGTCGAGCATCAGACGAACGCCGCCGGGCAGGTACGTCTCTGCCAGGCTGCCCATCTGCATGGGGGATGCCACGTCTACCGCGATCACGGTGCCACCGGCATTCTCCTCAGGTGTGGCCATCTCTAAATCCGCAAACAGAAAGGCCAGGCGGCGGGGCAACGGGTCGGCACATTGCCAGGCCGCTTTCTTATGTAGCCGCGAAAAAAGGAGGCAAAGCGCTGCCGCTGCGCCCACCGTATCGCCATCCGGGTGCACGTGGGAAAGCACGATCGGCCGCTCGGCCGCCAGCAGCACGTCGCAGGCCTCGTCAAGTGAGAGGGGGGGGAAGCCTTCAGTCATTCTGCTCGTCCTCCTTCTCCTTCCCGTTCTCCTGCGCCAGGCGGGCATCCGCCTCGTGAATTTCAGAAAGCAGGCGTGCGATGTGGGCACCGTGCTCGATCGAGCCGTCTGCCGTAAAGAGCAGCTCGGGCGTCAGACGAAGGTTCAGCGTGAGAGCCAGGTGATGGCGCAGCTTGCCCTGTGCCGCCTCTAAGGCCGCCTTGGCCTCCTTCGGGTTGCCCAGCGCGGAAAAGTAAACGCGTGCCACCTTCAGGTCGGCTGCTACCTCTGCCCGCGTAATGCTGACAAAATTGTCGATCAAGCGTGGGTCGCGCAGCTCGCGCAGGCACACGGCCAGCTCCTTGGCCACCGCATCGTTGATCCGTCCTCTTCTGTATTTCGCCATCCGTCTGTTCTCCTTTTTTCTTATTATCATTATATTATAGCACGGCATCACGGAAAATACAAGGCAATTTTTATCAAAAAAAGAAAAAATGCCCGGGCAAGGCATCGCCTTGCCCGGGGCATTCCCTTAAAACGAAATGCCGGCCTCCTTGCGCACCGCATCGAGGATCTGCATGGTCACGTCGCTTGCTGCCCGCCAGGCGTGCCGGGTCTCGCCACGGGCGATCAGCGCGGCAAAATCACGCAGCTCGTGCACCATGTTATTTTCTTCCGCCCGATAGGGCAGCACCTCCGGTCGGCCAGTGCGCGGATAGAGTGTCAGCGTGCGCGTGGCGTTCACACGGTCAAGCGCGAGGGCACCCTCCTCGCCTAAAAAGACGGAGGGCGCTACCGACTCCGTGATCTTGGAATAGCCAAGCGAAACGGTAAAGCCATCATACGAGAGCAGCACCTCACCGCCGCCCTCAAAGCCGTTATGTAAAAAGATGGAATTGGCCTTTACCGCCTGCGGCGCACCAAACAGAGCGGCCGCCATGGCCACGCAGTATACGCCAATATCCATCAGCGCTGCGTTGCCGTAGCGCGGGTCAAAGGCGCGCTTCACCTCGCCCGCCAGAAAGGCGTCATAGCGCGAGGAATATTGGCAGTATTCCAGCCGCACGTGGCGCAGCCTGCCAATGCGGGGCAGGTGCTTTTGCAGCAGCGCAAAGGATGGGTCGTGCAGCGGGCGCATGGCCTCCATCAGCACCACACCGTGCTGATCTGCCACCCGTCTCATCTCTTGCCATTCGGCATAGGATGTGGCGGTGGGCTTTTCGCACAGCACGTGCAGCCCGTGCGCCGCCGCCGCGCACGCGCCGTGCGCGTGGTGGCAGTTTGGCGTGGCTACGTACACCGCATCCAGCCCCGAGGAAAAGAATGCCTCCTCGTCTGAAAAGGCACGCTCGATGCCGTTTTCGGCGGCAAAGGCCTCGCCGCGCGCAAGGTCGCGCGAAAGAATGGCGCTCAGGCGGTAGCTGCCTGCCGCGCGTGCGGCGTCAGCCAGCTGGGTAGAGATCTTGCCGGTGCCGATCAAGCCTAATCTGATCTCAGCCATGGCGCTCCTCCCTTCGCGCATCGGGATTTTTGAAATATTGATACAAAAAGCAGGGGATCATGCCGTTATACAGCTTGCGCACCTTGTCGGCGCGGCGGCCGTAGAGCTTTTCAAACTGCGGGTGCGAGGTGATCACGTACACCTGCCATGGCGAGAGCGAGCGGAAATGCACGCCCAGCTCCCCGTACAGCCTTTCCACCGCCGCCGGTGTCATCAGCCGCTCGCCGTAGGGCGGGTTGGTCACAATGGTACCACGCCGCCCGGGGGCGCTGATGCGGCGGGCATCCTGCACGAAGGCCTTTACCGTGTCCCCCACGCCGGCGCGGCTTGCGTTTTCATGCGCAAGGGCCACGGCAGCCGGGTCAATATCACTGGCGTATACCTCAAAGTGATCGCGGATCTCGTTATCTAACGCCTCTTCCCGCGCCAGGGCAAAGAGCGACGAGGGGATCGCCGGGAAGTGCTCAGCCGCAAACGGCCGGCTCTTGCCCGGGGCAATACGGCGGTGCAGCATCGCTGCCTCGATGGCGATGGTGCCAGAGCCGCACAAGGGGTCCCACAGCAGCACCTCCTCCCGCGGGCGGGAAAGGGCTGCCATGGCGGCCGCCAGCGTCTCGCGGATCGGCGCGGCCACCGCCTCGCGCCGGTAGCCGCGCTTGTGCAGCGGCGCACCCGAGGTGTCGATCATTAAGGATGCGCGATCCTTAAACAGGAAAAATTCGATCTGGTAGGTCACGCCCGTCTCCTCAAACCAGGAAAGGTGATAGCATTCACTCAGGCGGTTGACCACCGCTTTTTTAATGATCTTTTGGCAATCAGGCACAGAAAACAGGCGGCTGCTGATCGAATGCCCCTTCACGGGAAAGGCATCACTTTTGCCAACGAACATCTCCCAGGGCAGGGCACGGGTGCCCTCAAACAGCTCGTCAAAGCTCTCAGCGTGAAAGGAGCCAAGCAAAATAAACACCCGCTCGGCATAGCGTAAAAAGACGTTAGAAAGCGCCACGGCCTCCTCGTCCCCCGCAAAGGTCACGCGGCCGTCTATCGTTTCCAGCCGCTCATAGCCCAGCGCCTCGATCTCCTCGCCCAGTAGGCGCTCAAGGCCAAACAGGCAGGTTGCCACCAGGGTCAGCTTCATGCCTTCTTCTCCTTCGTCTCGGGCAGGTAGCCCTCAAAAATAATATCGTCAAAGCCCGCGCTTGCTTCTTCGTCCTGCGCGCTCTTCACCGTCCATGCCAGGCTCCACGCCCCGTACAGGCCTTTTGCCAGGCGGTAGGAAAGCAGGTGCCGGTCGGCAAAGCAAAAGGCAATAAAATCCGGCCGCGCGATAAAGTTGGTGCATAGCGACTCTACCAGCAGGTTGCCAAGATTGCGTTTCCCTTTGCGGAACAGGCGAGAGGAAAGCTGGCCGCGCAAAACGGTCGGGCGGTTCTTTTTGAACCAATGCAGTACAACGGGGGTAAAGGATTCGATCAGATAAGGACCCTTATACGCATCTAAGAGTGCTACGGTCGCCTCGCACACCGGGGCAACAACGCGATAGCCCTTGATCTCTACCAAAAGCGGCACTCTACCGTCTACCACCCGCAGCACCTCGGCAAGGGTGGGAATGGTATGCTCACGCATGCCGCATAGCGGCATCGCTTGCAGCTCGGCCGCCGTGTAGTCGGCAAGCCGACCGTCAATGCTGCACACGCGGGAAAGCGTAGCATCGTGAAAGACCATGGCTACGCCGTCACGCGAGAGCTGCACATCCAGCTCGATGCCGTAGCCGGCGGCAGCCGCCGCCTCAAACGCGGCAAGCGAGTTTTCAGGCAGGCTTTCGCTATGCAGCCCGCGGTGGGCATAATGCGGGGAAAGAAAGGGCCGCATCTCGGCGCGCCGTTTGCCGGGCGCGACAGAGAGCACATATAGCACAAACAGCAAGAGACAAGTGGAAAGAATGATCAGAGGAATCAGCAGATAGGGGGGCATAGTAGTTCCTTTCTCGAAAGAGCGGCGCGGTATCCCGCGCCGCCTTGGTATAGTTAGTCGTCGTCTACGTCCAGCGCCTCAAGCCCGGCCTTGGCCACAGGCCTCGCGTCACCATGGCGCACAAAGAGCATGGTAATAAAGGCAAGCGCAACAAAGATCGTTGCGTACGGGAAGAGGGTGTGGAAGCCGACATGGTCGATAAACACACCGGAAAACACAGGCGTAAGAACCTGGGCGGCCATGCTGGCGGTGTAGTAAAAGCCGGTGTATTTGCCGACGTTGCTACCGCGCGAAAGCTCTACGACCATGGGGTAGGAGTTGACATTGATGGTTGCCCAACCGATGCCGGCCATGGCAAAGAGGATATTCATGACAAGAAGAGGACTGCTGCTGGTCATAAACGAGGCGGCAAAGAAGGCGGTGCCAAGAATGAGAACACCGGCAAGGATCATCTTTTTTCTGCCAAGCTTGGCAGACAGGAAGCCGACCGGGAGGTAGGCGACGATGGCCGCCGCATTGGCGATCAGCAAGGTGGTGTTATAGTCCTTATCCAGCACCGTGCCGGCGTAGACCGAGTATTTCGAGGTAATGGCGTTGTAGCCCATGAACCACAGAACAACCGAGCCAAGGATCAGGAAGAGAGAGATTTTTTCTGCACGGCTGAGTTTACGCTCGCCGGATAGCTTTTCTTCCTCGCTCTTTTCTTCTGCCTCCAGGCCAAGGGCCTTGGTCTCTTCCTGCATTTCTGCGGCCCACTTGACCTCGCGCACGCGCCAGATAAAGAGGGCAAGCGCGATCATCATCACGCCGGCAACGACAGAGAAAAAGACGGTATAGCTCATCAGGGCATTAGCGGTGTTACCCGTGCCAAACAGCGAGCCGAGCACCAGTACCAGAATACCGCCGGCCGTGCCCATGAGGTTGATGACGGCATTGGCCTTCGAGCGCAGCGGCTTTACGGTCACGTCCGGCATCAGGGCGACCGCCGGCGAGCGGAAGGTGCCCATTGCAATCAGTGTAAAGAGCAAAAGCACCATAAAGATGAGCAGTGGTGCAGGGTTTTCTTCGGTCAGGATGGCGGCATAAGCCTGTCTTGCCGGCACCACGATCTCGGTATAATCCGGGTTGGTTATATCCTTACCGTTTTCCCCCTTCATCGTGGCAGGGATAGCGGTAAAATCCTCGCGGGAAATGAGCTTCTGCAGGGGCTTCTTCTCCGGAATCTTGGCACCCGATTCCCAATCTGCAACGGTGGGGTTTGTCTCCCAAATGGTCTCCAGCGCCTCGGTATATGCCTCGCCTTCGGTGGAAGTTACCTTCTCAAGGCGAGTGCGTTGCATGGCATCCGGCACCGAAAGCGTAACCAGCAAAACGGCGGCAACCACCGCGCCGATCACGATAAAGGGTGTTCTTCTGCCGTGCTTGCTGTTCACCTTGTCCGACAGCGCGCCGAAAATGGGAAGCAAGATCAGGGCAAAAATGTTATCCAGCGCCATGATGGCCCCCGACCAGGTCTGTGGCATGCCAAACTTGTCAGTCAGGATCTTGGGCACGATGGTGTCATACGCCTGCCAAAAGGCGGTGATCAGAAAAAAGGCAAAGCCTACCCAGATGATGCGTTTGTAATTCAGCTTCATAGAGGGTCTCCTCTTCTTATATAGATGTAGTATTTGCCCGCGGGCGGGCATACAATCATACAGGTATATTTTACCATAGCCGCACGCCTTTGTCAATAAGAAAAGCTGTAGGCATTGCCTACAGCTTTTCTTGCTCGCTCTTCTTTTCAATGCGTATCTCCCATTGAATGAGAAAGGTCATGGCCGCGCGCAAAAGGATCACCGCGCCTAAGATCAGCAGCTCCTTCCATTCGCGCACCGTCAGGGTGCGCAAAAGCTCGGCGCCCAGCTTGAACTCTAAGGCCAGGGCAATGCCCTCGGCCAGCTCCAGCCGCACGCGGGGGTTCTTTTTGAATAACGCGATCACTGCCCGTGTCGCGGCAAACAGTATAATGGCTACACCCACCAGCTCGATCAGCAGCACGGCGTATTCCACCAGGGAATCAAAAACGGTTAGGATCTTATCGTACATAAAAGCCTTCCTTTACGGTTTTCGTTTTATTATACCCAAAATACACACATTTGTCAAACGTGGCGGCTTTTTGTCAGCGGGGAAAAATGCTGAGTCGCTTGCATTTTTTCTCTTTCCGTGGTAAAATAAAGAAAAAATCACAAGAGGCAGCTTATGAGAAAAATTCGCGTAGCGCAGATCGGCACCAGCCAATATAGCCACGGCAGCGAGATCTTTCGCACCATGGCCACCAATCCGGCAGTCTTTGAGATCGTGGGGTACGCCATGCCGGAGGGCGAGCGGGAAAAGTTCCCGCACATGATGGGCCCGTTTGCCCCCTATCGGGAAATGACGGTAGATCAGATCCTTGCCGACCCAACGATCGAAGCCGTGGTGGTCGAGACAGAGGAGATCTACCTCACCAAATACGCCCTGCAGGTAGCAAGGGCCGGCAAGCATATGCATATGGAAAAGCCGGGCGGCATAGACCCCGTAGCCTTTGAAGAGCTGATCGAAACGGTCAAGCGAAATAAGACCGTCTTTCATCTTGGCTATATGTATCGCTACAACCCCTGCCTTGTTGATATCCTGGCGCGCGTGCAGGCCGGCGAGATCGGCGACGTGATCAGCGTAGAGGCGCAGATGAGCGGCTGGCGTGACGAGCAGCAAAACCGCTTTCTTTCCGCCTTTCCCGGCGGCATGATGTTCTACCTCGGCTGCCACCTCATCGACCTGGTGCTGCGTATTCAGGGCACGCCCAAGGCCGTTTTGCCCTATAACAAGCAAAGCGGCGCGTTTGCTACCTCGTCTAAGGATTTTTCCATGGCGCTGTTTGAATACGAGCATGGTCTTTCCTTCGTCAAGACCACGCAGGCAGAGCGCGGCGGCTTCATGCGCCGCCAGCTGGTCATTACCGGCACCAAGGGCAAGTTTGAGGTGCGCCCCTTAGAGATCAACGTGGCCTACCCTATGCAAAAGACCGAATATACCTACTGCACGAGTGAGGATTGGACCGACCCCGGCACCCACGTAGCATCCGAGCCGTTCCACCGCTATGAGGATATGATGCTCGCCTTTGCCGCTATGGTGCGCGGCGAAAAGGAAAACCCCTTTACTTACGATTACGAATGGCAGCTTTATCGCACCCTGTGCGCCTGCTGCGAATAAGGGGGTGGCGACATGAACAAGCATTACGATATCGCCGCCTATATCTGGCCGGCCTACACGGGGGATGAGCCGCGCACGCGCATCTTCTGGCCGGAGGGGATCGGGGAATGGCAATCGGTGAAAAATTCCCAGCCAAAGGGCGACTATTGTTGGAACCGCAAGCCCCTGTGGGGCTATGAAAACGAGGCCGACCCCGCCGTGATGGAAAAGCAGATCGAGGCGGCCACCGCGCACGGCGTGAACGTGTTCATCTACGATTGGTATTGGTATGACGGCCGGCCGTTTTTAGAGCAATGCCTCAACCAAGGCTTTCTTGGCGCCAAGAACCGCGACAAGATGCGCTTTTACCTCATGTGGGCCAACCACGATGCCAACCATTATTGGAGCAACGACCTCTCCGATACCTATGGGGACACGGTCATCTGGCGCGGCGACCAGCCGCGGCCGGAATTTGAACGGGTGGTGCACCGCGTGATCGAGCAGTATTTCTGTCAGCCGAACTACTATCAGATCGACGGCTGCCCGGTGTTTATGATCTATGACGTAAACAACCTGATCAAGGGGCTTGGCGGCATCGAGAACACCCAAAAGGCCCTGCAATTCTTCCGCGAGGAGACAAAAAAGGCCGGCTTCCCCGATCTGCACCTGCAGCTGACCATCTGGGGCGAGGCCTCCTGCAATCTCAGCGGCTTTGACTCGAACCAAAAGGGCTCGACCAAGGATATCGTAAGGCTGCTTGGAGCCGATAGCGTTTCGCACTACCAGTTCGTGCACTTTGCGAATATAGATAGGGATTATACCGAGATCCTTGCTGACGTAGCGCGCGAATGGGAGCGGATCGACCAAGAATATACCGTGCCATATTTCCCCCACGTCTCCTGCGGGTGGGATAACAATCCGCGTTTTCGCAGCTTTAAGACCGGCATTGTTAAGAACAACACGCCCGAAAATTTTCAAAAAGGGTTAGAAATGGCCAAGCGCTATCTTGCGCAGCACCCCGGTCAGGTGCCGCTGGTCACCATCAATTCCTGGAATGAGTGGACAGAGACCAGCTACCTCCAGCCGGACGACCTGTACGGCTACGGGTACTTAGAGGCGATCAAGGCCGTGTTCGGTGAATAAAGCAAGCAAGCCGCATCAAATGGGTGTTGTCCTTATCGGAAAAATAAAATAAGGGCATGGGCAAAGACCTGTGCATTTGTTAAACAAATGCGAAACTTGCGATAAAAACAGAAGAGAGTTAACGGTTTTAGCCATTAACTCTCTTTTTCTGCTTTGTGAAGTTTTTGCTGACGCAAAAGTGAAGTTGTGCAGATGCTTTGCATCAAGCACAGTGAAGTTGTTCGCCGCGGGCTCACAGTGAAGTTAAGTTTGCCATTACTTCGCCGTAGGCGAAACTTCGCTCACGAAGTGAACTTCACTATCGCAGATAACTTCACTTGCCCGAAGGGCAAACTTAGTTTTAGCGTGTTCTCCGTTAAGGATAACACGCTAAGGATGCGGCTTGCTTTGTTTTGGGGCGTGCCAGGCAAGAGATGAGCCAGCGCCATGAAATTTTTATGAAATCTATCATTTTAGGTTGACAACATCCTAAAATTCGTCTATAATAGCATTGTAAACGAAAAAAGGAGGCATTGATCATGAATTTGAATACCAATAAGATCGTTTCGATCTCCGAGGCAAATCAGAACTTTTCCCGTGTAGCGAGAATGACCGATAAGCACGGCGAGCTTTATATTTTCAAAAACAACAAGCCGAAATACAAGCTGGTAGATATCGAGCAGGATACCACCATAGAAATGACGGATGACGAAAAGATCGACTTTGTGGCAGCACGGATCCTGAAGCTTTACCGCCCCGCCTTCGAGGAGCTTGCGAAATGATCAAATTAAGCCAAGAAAAGGTGCTTTTATTACACAAGCTGATCACAGAGGAGACCGGTGGCGATCCGAATGTGCGTGATATCGCCCTTCTCAACAGCGCGCTGGAATCTGCGTTTGCTACCTTTGACGGGAAGGAGCTGTACCCTACCAAGCAGGAAAAGGGCGCGCGAATCGGCTATGCGCTGATCTCCAATCATGCCTTTGTGGATGGAAACAAAAGAATCGGCATGTACGTTTTGCTTACGTTTCTGGAAACCAATGGTATCAAGCTTCGCCCCTCTCATGCAGAGGTCGTTCGCGTTGGTCTTGCTATCGCAGCCGGGGAGATGGCGTATCAAGAGCTGCTTGATTGGATTTTGGAAAACGAAGCCTAATGAAAAGGCAATATCAGATCGAAAAATCGGTTTGATATTGCCTTTTTATTCGTTTCGGGCACCCCGTGTGTCGCGAAAGGGCTACGCCACCTCGCGCAGCTTCATGCGCGAGAGCATGTTTTCGATAAAGATGCCGTAGCCGGTGGTCGGGTCATCCACCAGCACGTGTGTCACCGCACCCACAATTTTCCCATCCTGGAGAATGGTGGAGCCCGACATGCCCTGCACGATGCCGCCGGTACGCGCAAGCAGCCGCTCGTCGGTGACGTGCACGGTAAAGGATTTCGTTGGCCGTGCGCTGTG
>JAZQVK010000196.1:0-2253 GCA_045631765.1 Eubacteriales bacterium | reverse complement strand
GCCCGCTTGGCCTCCGACTTCACTATGGGGAAGAGAGCTGTGGTGCCGAGCTATCCGACCAGGTAAGAGACGAGGCCGAGCTGGCGCTGGCGCGCGCCTATATTGCCTACGGCAAGCCGATCTTTGGTATCTGCCGCGGGGCACAGGTGTTGAACGTAGCCCTGGGGGGCACGCTATGGCAAAGCCTTCATACAGTTGCGCAGCACCGCGCGCCGGTTGGCATTCTTTCGCATACGGTGCGCGCGCAGGAAAACAGCCTGCTGTGGGATCTGTACGATAGCGATTTTACGGTTAATTCCCGCCATCACCAGGCGCTGCGCCTGCCGGGCTGCGGCGTGGTGCCAACGGCCTGGGCAAGGGATGGCGTGATCGAAGGCTTTGAGCATGAGCGCTTGCCGCTGTTTGGTGTGCAATGGCACCCGGAGTGTAGCTTGCGGGGGGAGGACGGCTGTGTACCCGGCCTGCCGCTGTTTCGCTACTTTCTTTGCCTGTGCCGGGAGCAGGGGAGTGACCTGCACGCACCTGTGCAAAGGGACCCGGACGTGCGCTTTGCCTGCGGTATGATAGAAGATTAGGAGGGAGAGCATGAAATCCTTACAAGAGCTTTATAAGATCGGTGCAGGGCCTTCCAGCTCGCACACCATAGGGCCGGAGAGAGCTGCTGAGCGGATGCGGGCGCTTTACCCCACCGCGCATAGCTTTTCGGTCACGCTGTACGGCTCGCTGGCCTTGACCGGGCGTGGTCACGGTACCGATGCGGTGTTGCGCCGCGTGCTGGGCGAGGGCACCGAAATTCATTTTGATACCGAAGCGGCCGATCTGCCGCACCCCAACACCATGGATATTACTGCCCACCTGCCGCACGGCGAGCAGACCGTGCGCCGCGTATACAGCATTGGCGGCGGCGCCATCCGCTTTGAGGGGGAGGAATCCTATACCCCGCCAGAGGT
This sequence comes from Eubacteriales bacterium, assembly GCA_045631765.1. Taxonomy (GTDB): domain Bacteria; phylum Bacillota; class Clostridia; order Oscillospirales; family CAG-272; genus UBA1740. The sequence goes on along the minus strand of JAZQVK010000196.1, from coordinate 1,303 downwards.
TTACGCCGAGGAGAGTTTTGAACAGATTCGCCAGGTGTGTGAGGAAAACGATTGGCGCCTTTCTGATTACGTGCTGGATCGTGAGCCCGAGATCCTTTCCTACCTGCTTTCGGTCTGGGGGCAGATGAAGGAGAGCGTGCGCGCCGGCCTCTCGGCTGAGGGCATTCTGCCCGGCGGGCTGAACGTGCAGCGCAAGGCCAAGCTGCTGTATAACCAGCGGCATATTGACGAATCGCCTGAAACGCGGGAAAACCGCCTGGTATGCGCCTATGCCTTTGCGGTGGCCGAGCAGAATGCGGCCGGCGGCCGCATCGTAACCGCGCCCACCTGTGGCGCGGGCGGTGTCATTCCCGCGGTGATGTATTATATGCAAAAGAAGCGCGGCTTTTCGGATGAGGAGATCGCCCGTGCGCTGGCAGCCGCCGGCGTGGTCGGCAATCTGATCAAGACGAATGCCTCGATCAGCGGTGCGGAGTGCGGCTGCCAGGCCGAGATCGGCTCTGCCTGCTCGATGGCGGCGGCCGGGCTTGGTGAGCTGTTTGATATGCGCCTGCCGCAGATCGAATACGCGGCCGAGGTAGCTATGGAGCACCACCTGGGCTTGACCTGTGACCCGGTCTACGGCCTGGTGCAGATACCGTGCATCGAGCGTAATGCGGTAGCCGCCATGCGAGCCATCAACGCCCTTTCGCTTGCCGGCTTCCTGTCCGAGACGAGAAAGATCTCGCTTGATAAGGTGATCGAAACGATGTACGAGACCGGCAAGGATATGTCGCACCGCTACCGTGAAACCAGCGAGGGCGGCCTTGCCAAGCTATACGATGCGCCCGGGCGCATGGGATAAGGAGCTGCTATGACAGAGCTTTTAAGGCATCTTTACGTGTTTGCACTTTCCATGGTGCCGGTGATCGAGCTGCGCGGTGCCATTCCGCTTGGCGCGGCACTTGGTTTGCCGATCTATACCAACTATTTGGTCAGCGTGGTCGGGAATTTTTTGCCGGTGCCCTTCATTTTGCTCTTCATTCGGCACGTCTTAGGCTGGATGAAGACGACAAAGCATTTTGCCAAGATCGCCCTCTGGCTGGAGGAAAAGGCAGAAAAGCATTCGGATAAGGTTTTGCGCTACGCTACCTTTGGGCTGTTTCTGTTCGTGGCCATTCCGCTGCCCGGCACCGGGGCGTGGACGGGGGCGCTGGTAGCCGCGCTGCTTCGCATGCGCATGAAATACGCGATACCCTCGATTTTACTGGGCGTGATGGCGGCCGGCGTGATCATGGCGCTCGCCTCATACGGCGTAGTCGGC
>JAZQVK010000195.1:0-3577 GCA_045631765.1 Eubacteriales bacterium | reverse complement strand
CCGCGCACAGGTAGTGCTTGTGGATGCCGCCATCGCGGATCTTTTCATTGATCACGCGCAGCGCCTCGGCATTCTTGGCGGCGATGACGATGCCGCCGGTGTTGCGGTCGATGCGGTTGCAAAGTGCCGGCGCAAAGGATTGCTCGGCTGCCGGGTCATATTCCCCCTTTTGGTAGAGGTAGGCCTGCACGTGGGTGATCAGCGTGTCGCCCGTGCCTGCCCCGTCCTCATGCACGAGAACGCCGGGGCGCTTGTTCAGCAGCAGGATGTTTTCATCCTCGTACACCGGGCTGATGCGCGGTGTGATACGAGAAAGGTCGTGACCACCACCGCTGCCCTCGTCGCGGAAAAATTCCTCGGCCAAAAAGAGCTGTAGCGTGTCGCCCTCAAAAAGAAGCTGCTTGCCCTCTGCCCGCTTGCGGTTGACCTTGATCTTCTTGGTGCGGATGGCCTTGTACATCAAGGCGGGGGGAATATCGCACAGCGCCTTGGTAAGAAACTTATCAAGGCGCTGTCCGGCATCGTTTTTTGAAATTGTCAGCTCTCTCATGGATTATTTGGTGCCAAACAGGCGGTCACCCGCGTCACCCAGACCGGGCACGATGTACTTATGGTCATTGAGGCACTCATCCAGTGCGGCGCAGTAGATATCTACGTCGGGGTGATCCTCTTGCACCTTCGCCACGCCCTCGGGCGCGGCCACCAGGCACATCAGGCGCAGATCGGTACAGCCCTTTTCCTTCAGCATGCGCAGCGCGTCAGAGGCCGAGCCACCGGTTGCCAGCATGGGGTCTACCACGATGGCCAAGCGGTTATGAATGTTGGGCGGCAGCTTGCAATAATATTCCACCGGCAGGTGCGTTTCGGGGTCACGGTAAAGACCAATGTGACCAACGCGGGCAACCGGTACCAGATTGAGAAGCCCGTCCACCATGCCAAGGCCGGCACGCAGGATGGGAATAATAGCCAGCTTCTTGCCGGCGATCTGCTTTACTCTTGCACGGGCCACGGGGGTGTTGATCTCAACCTCCTCAAGCGGGAGATCACGCGTGACCTCATAGCCCATCAGCATTGAGATCTCGTCCAGCAGCTGGCGAAAATCCTTCGAGCTGGTGTTGGTCTTTCTCATAATGGTCAGCTTGTGCTGAATAAGCGGGTGGTCGATCAGATGAAACTTGCTCATAATACGTCCCTTTCCCGGGCGGTCTGCGCCCTACCTGAGTCATGTTACTTCTATTATACAAGAATATCCGCCGTTTTGCAAGAGGCGCAGCAGTTTTTTTATAGGAAAGAAAATCTTGTTTTCCCCTTTACAGGAACCGAAAGCTGTGGTATAATATATATTCTAAGGGAGGTGGTTGCCATCGAAAAGCAGTATACGGTTGGGCTATATACCCTGGGCTGCAAGGTCTCGCAGTATGAGACAGAGGCGATCGCCGAGGAATTTGAGCGCCGCGGCTTTCTGCGCCGCCCCTTTGACGAGGTGTGCGACGTATACGTGATCAATACCTGCACCGTTACGGCCGAAAGCGACCGTAAATCCCGCCAGGTGATCCGCCGCGCGTATCACAAAAATCCTGCTGCCTGCATCATGGTGTGCGGCTGCTACGCGCAGACCACGCCGGGGGATATTCAAAAGATCCCCGGTGTCACCTATATCAGCGGCACGGGCGGCAAGATGGCGCTTGCCCGCCGCGCCGAGGCGCTGCTGCAAGCACGCCCCGCTATGCCTGTTTGCGCTGTCAGCCGGGTAGAGGACGAGCCCTTTGAGCCTATGACCATTACGCGTGCGCCGCGCACGCGCGCCTACGTAAAGATTGAGGACGGCTGTGAATGTCGCTGCACCTATTGCGCCATTCCCGGTGCGAGAGGGCTTGTACGCTCCAAAGCACCGGAGGACGTGCTGCGTGAGGTGCGCGGCTTAGCCGCCGGCGGCTCGCGTGAGATCGTGCTTACCGGTATTGAAACGGCTTCGTACGGGGTCGATCTGGGAAAGACCCGTCTCATTGACCTATTAGAAATGCTTGACCGTGAGCCGGGCATGCCGCGCCTGCGCCTTGGCTCTCTGACACCGGAGCTGATCCGCCCGGATTTTGTGCGCCGCCTGGCCGCCCTGCGGTGTATCACGCCGCACCTGCATCTTTCGATGCAGAGCGGGTCGGATACGGTTTTGCGCGGCATGCGCCGCCGCTATAATACGAGCATGGCGCTTTCCGGCCTGCGTGCTCTGCGCGAGGCAATACCCGCTATGCAGTTTACCACCGATATGATGGTTGGCTTTCCTGGCGAAACAGACGAGAGCTTTGAAGAGACCATGGCCTTTTGCCGTGAGGCGGCCTTTCTTGATATGCACGTCTTTGCGTATTCCCGTCGGCCGGGCACCCCGGCAGCCGATTTTAGGGATCAAGTGCCGGAGCCTCTTAAGCGTGAGCGCTCTACCCGCCTGATCGCCCTGAAAAACGAGATCCGGCAGGGGATCCTTTCTCGCCTGGTGGAGGAGGGGAGACCGCTTTCCGTGCTCTTTGAAACAGAGGAGGGCGGGGTCTATACCGGCCATACCGATACTTACGTTGAGGTAAAGGCGGCATCCGCACAGCCACTGAGCGGTGAAATCGTAGCCGTGCGCCCGCAAGAGGCGCGCGACGGCGTTATCTTTGGTGAAATAATAAAATAATAACATACATTGGAGAAAGAAAACGATGGAAAACAATCAGAAGACAATGGAAAAGATCGTAGCCCTTTGTAAGAACCGCGGTATTATCTTTGCCGGCTCTGAGATCTACGGCGGCCTTGCCAACTCTTGGGATTACGGCCCCTTGGGCGTAGAGCTGAAGAACAACGTGAAGCGTGCTTGGTGGAAGAAATTCGTGCAGGAGAACCGCTACAACGTAGGTCTGGATAGCGCCATCATCATGAACCCGGAGACCTGGGTCGCTTCCGGCCACCTCGGTGGCTTCTCTGACCCGCTGATGGACTGCAAGCAGTGCAAGGCACGCCATCGCGCCGATAAGCTGATCGAGGACTACGCCTTCCAGAACGGCACGAACGATAACCCCGCCGGCTGGAGCTTTGAGGATATGTCTGCCTTTATCAAGGAGAAGGGCATTGCCTGCCCGCTCTGCGGCGGCCACGAGTTCACCGACATTAAGAAGTTTAACCTGATGTTCAAGACCTTCATCGGCGTTACCGAGGATTCGACCAATACCGTATATCTGCGCCCCGAGACCGCGCAGGGTATTTTCGTTAATTTCCCCGCGATTGCCCGTTCAACGAGAAAGAAGCTCCCCTTTGGTGTAGCACAGATAGGTAAGTCGTTCAGAAACGAGATTACTCCCGGTAACTTTACCTTCCGTACCCGTGAGTTTGAGCAGATGGAATTGGAGTTCTTCTGCGAGCCCGGAACTGACCTTGAATGGTTCCAGTACTGGAGAGGCTCCTGCCGTGATTGGTTAATCTCTTTGGGAATCAAAGAAGAAGAGATGCGCCTCCGTGACCATGATCCTGCTGAGTTGGCATTCTACTCAAAGGGAACTACCGATATCGAGTTCCTCTTCCCCTTCGGTTGGGGCGAACTTTG
>JAZQVK010000194.1:0-8403 GCA_045631765.1 Eubacteriales bacterium | reverse complement strand
CCCTAAAACACTTTTGCGGAATCTGTCGTTAATTAACAACAGACCCCGCAAATGCTTGAACTATATTTCTGCTCAGGATTCTTGGAACTTAGAATTGCAAAATCTTTCTTAAAAGTGTTGCACTTCTATTGACAATTCACTATTTTGCCCAGCGGCGCTTTCCATTTATTAATAGATAAATTCCCCTTGCATATAAGGCTTGTGCTCTTTCCCTGTTACGGTGGCGGGGTCGGCTATCACACGGTCGATCACGCCGTGCCCGCCATCCTTGCCGGGAAGCAGCACGTGCACCTCGGTCTCGGTACCGTGCTGGCCGCCCATGGTCATATCCTTGACCACCGAGCAGAATTGCCCGTCAGCGCGGAAGGCCACGTGCTTGCCCTGCCGGGGCGAATACCACCAGGCAAAGCAGCTGTCTAAAACGCAGCAGGCGCTTTCGGTCGCGCGGAAGCCGTTGGAAAACTGATCGCTGTAGCAATTGAGAAACCAGTTGTTTGATTGCGAGAAACGAAAGCCGCAGCTGTTTTCGTAATCGGTGTAGTCCGAGGTGTAGAGCGGGTGAATGGCGCGGAGCTGGTTGCCGGCCGAATGAATGTCTACCCCGATAAAGACGTTAGCAATGCGCATTTTGGTAAAGGTGTTATCCCACCCCTCTACCAGCACGCCGATCGAATCGGTTCCGCCGGTGCCCACGATGTTCACGCCCGAAATATCCGCATCAGCGGAGCCGCTATTGGTACCGCGCTTGATATGCAAACCCACGCGCGTATGCTTGATCGACACGTTGCGGATCACCGTCTCGCGCCCACCGTCGATCGAGATGCCGTTTGCGCGGCCGCTGCCGTCAATGATGCCGCCCACAAAGAAATAGTTGCTGCCCACGGTCACAATGTCGTTTGCCGCATCCTTGGCGCCCAGGCGCACCATGGCCTCATTGCTTGCCCAATCGTCGGTGGCACGAAGGATCGCGTAGCAGGAAAGCGAAAGAGAGACGCTCTTTTTCGGCTCTGCCGGGGTTAAGATCGGCTTGCCAAGCAGGTACACCCCGTCCGGAAAGTACAGGGTACGGTTGGGGTTCTCGTCAATGATCGCTTGCAGCTCGTCGGCCACGTCACGGCTACCGTCCGCCGGGATAAAATCAGTCACGCTCAGAAATGCCTTTTCCATCAAAGGTGCCTCCTGTTTTTTTGATCATTTTATCACGCCCTTTTCTTTGTGTCAAGCCCCCTTGAAAAATTTGAATGGCTCAATCCTCGATCAGCAGATGGTGCACACCGTCCAGCGAGGCCGGCAGGTGTGAAACAGCCAGCACGCCCTCACCCAGCCCGTTTTGCGCGGCAATGGCCGCGCGCGGCTTGTGGTAGCGTGATGCAAGGGAAAAGAGGGTATCCTCCTCGCGCGGGTAGACCACGAATATGCGGTTGCCCCGGTGCTCTACCGGCAGGCTGCGATCAGGCTCTGCCTCGGCCAGAATACGGCGCTCGCTGTCCTCGTAGGCCGAAAGGCAAAGCGCGATCTCGGCATCTACGCTTAGCACCCCCGGCTCGATGCGTGCGCGGGCGGCGATCAGCTCACCGTGGCAATCAAAGCGGGGCGTGCTGCCCGGTGCCGGGCGCAGCTCAGTCTCTATGCGGAAAGGGGTGGGCACCTCGGCTGCCAGCAGCGGTGCGCTCCCCTCCTCAGCCGTGGTAAATACTACGGTAGAAAGCAGCTTGCCGCACACCACCGCCCGGCCACGCTCCACGCTTACGCTGTGGATCTCAAGCCGGCCGTCGGTATCCACTACGGTGGCGGCGTTCTCGGCCTCACATTCGCTGCGCGCGCGGCTGCCGCTGATCGTGTAGCTGCCCATCACCGCACCCCAGGGGCGTGTGAGCTGTAGCGGGCGATACGCGCAGGTCATTTCGTAATCGGTGGAATAGAGATCGCCTACCGGGCGGCAGGCCTTGGTGCCGGTGGCGCAGGCGTCTACCTCGGCGCTCACGGTAAAGGAGAGACTGCCGTTTTCCTCTCCCTCGCCCGGCAGCAGCTCTACCTCGGCCGCCAGCAGGCGGCCGTAGCCGATGCAGGCATCCCGCTCGCCGGCACCGGCCAGCGGCACCAGCTGCTCAAAGGGCAGCTTTTCGCGCACGGCGTAGGGCGGCTCATCCCCACGCCGCAAAAGGCAACGCACCCAGGCGTGGCCGCGGCACAGGCAGCCGCCCTCCTGCATGCGACATTCGCTGACCAGCAGATTGCCGCCTGCCCACACCGCCTCCAGCCCTGCGCCCGGTTCATCCAGCCGTGCGCTGCCGCTGAGGGTAAAGGGGCCGGAGGAGCCGCAGGTCTGTGTCATGCTCTCGGCCTTCTCGCTCTGTATCTCCAGCGAGGTAAGATCTCGCTCGCTGCCCATCCCACGGATGGCGGGGGTGATATCCTCCTCGCGGTAAAGGTGCACCAGGCTGCGCACCTTGGTGCGCAGGGTCAGCTTGCGCGGTCCGGCCAGCCGGCAGGAGGTGCTTTCGGCCATGCTGTCAGAGACGGCGATATAGTCGCCCTCCTCCGGCAGGGGCGTGTTAAATTCGTAATCGGCGTCTAAGGTCACTGCGGCTAGCTTGCCCTCGGCATCGGCATACAGAATGGTATGGCTTACCGTGCCGGCAAATTCTGCCCGTGCCGCGCTCATATAGCGCCCGGCCGGCAGCGCCGTGGCGCGCACGTGCAGGATCTTGCGGATCTCGGGCTGGTAATCGGGCAGGGTATAATCCCCTTGTGCCTCACAAACGATGGGCTCGGGGCTCAGGTCGCGCAAAACCGTTTCCCGCGGCAGCAGCTGTTCCTTCATTTCTTCGTGCATATCGGTCTCCTTTGCTTGGTAAAAATTCTTTTGCTGCATCCTATGCGCGAGCCTTTGCTTTTAGAACAAAGGGGAAAAAAGCAAAAAGATTTCAGTGTTTTTTCCTGTTAGATATTGTAAATTTTGCCGTTGTGATGTATAATAAGATGATCACGTATTTTTTGCAAACGGAAGAGGAACATGAACGATACGATCGCCCATTACGAAAGCTTTTTGGCGGTGGCAGAATGCGGTAGCATCTCCGGCGCGGCAAAGCGCCTGTACGTCACCCAGCCGGCCATCAGCGCTGAGATCGCCCTTTTAGAGCGGTCGCTCAAGGTGCGCCTCTTTTTCCGCACCAACCGCGGCGTGAGCCTGACGCCGGAGGGGCAGGTGCTTTACGAGCACGTTTCCAAGGGCTTTTCCTTCATCCACGCGGGTGAAGAAAAGATGCGCGAATTCAGCGGCCTGCGCAGCGGTATGCTGCGTATCGGCGCCTCGGATATGACGCTGCGCTTCTTCCTGCTTGATTACATTGCCGATTTTCGCCAGCGCTACCCGGACGTGCATTTGCACGTGCTCAGCGCCTCCACTCCCAAAACGCTGGAGGCACTGCGGGCGGGGCAGATTGATTTCGGTGTGATCAGCGGTCCGCTCCCCGCGGCCGACCATGCGGATTTCGAGCTGGTTCCCGTGCGCGAGATCCAGGACGTGTTCGTTGCCAGTGAGGAATTTGAGATCGCCCACCAGGCGGTGGTAGAAAAGGCTGACCTGGCCGAATATCCGCTGATCATGCTGGAGAGGGCAACCTCTACCAGGCAATACGTTTCTTCCTGGCTTGGCGAGGGCTTTCCGGAGCCGGCCATTGAGCTGGCTACCAGCGATATGCTGATGGAATTTGCCGAGCGCGGCATTGGCGTTTGCTCGATCACCGAGGATTTTGCGCGCGAGGCGATCGCTGCCGGGCGCGTGGTGCGCCTGCCCCTGCGTGAGGAGATCCCGCCCCGCCGCTTCTATGTCGCCTACCTGCGGCGCCTGCCCGTCAGTGCGGCGGCACGCTGCATGCTGGATCAGCTCAAGGAGGTGCGCTTAGATGGTTGAGGCAGAGATCCGCACTTCCGCCACCGCCCTGGTAGCGGCGCTGCGCGAGCGTGGCCTTACGCTGGCGGCAGCTGAATCCTGCACCGGCGGCTGGTTTGCCAAATCGGTGGTTGACGTGCCCGGCGCCAGTGAGGTGTTTTTTGGCGGCGTGGTTTCTTACGTGAACAAGATCAAGGAGCAGGTGCTTGGCGTTTCTCGCGCTCTGCTTGACCAATATACGGCCGTTTCTGCCCCGGTGGCAGAGGCAATGGCCACGGGTGCTAGACGCCTGACGGGGGCAGATATCGCCGTTTCGGTTACCGGCCTGGCCGGCCCCGGCGGCGGCACGGCCGAAATTCCGGTTGGCCGTGTGTATATCGGTCTTTGCGATAAAAAGGGAAGCACGGTCATCCCACTTGACCTATCCGGCACGCGTGACGAGGTGCGCGCGCAGGCTGTGCTGTGCATGATGAATGAAATAACAAAAAGATACATATAAACCATAAGGGGGAATTAACAATGAAGGTTTTTCGTAAAATCGGTGTCCTGACCTCCGGGGGGGATGCACCGGGTATGAACGCGGCTATCCGCGCCGTTACTCGCGCCGCTATCTCGAATGGGGTACAGGTCGTAGGTATTTATTCGGGCTATGAGGGTCTGATCCATGACGACGTAAAGGATTTTACCGTGCGTGACGTGTCTAACATCGTCAATCACGGTGGTACCGTGCTGTTTTCTGCCCGCTCGCCGCTTTTTAAGACCGAAGAGGGCATGAACGCCGCGCTGGAGACCTGCCGCCGCCACGCGATCGACGGTATCGTGGCCATTGGTGGTGACGGTACCTTCCGCGGTGCCACCGATCTGACCGCCCACGGCGTTTCCTGCATCGGCCTGCCCGGCACCATTGATAACGATATTACCGCTACCGATTACACCATCGGCTTTGATACGGCGATGAACACCGCCATCGAGATGATCGACCGTCTGCGCGATACCTGCGAATCGCACGCCCGTTGCAGCGTGGTAGAGGTCATGGGGCGCGACGCCGGCGATATCGCTTTGCAGACTGCCATTGCCACCGGCGCTACCGGCGTGGTGGTGCCCGAGCTGGCCTTTGACGAGGCTGCCTTGATCGAAAAGATCCGTACCTCGCGTTCGCTTGGCAAGCGTAACTTTATCGTCATCGTGGCCGAGGGGCTTGGCTCTACCTTCGGTGAGGAGTTGACCAAGCGCATCGAAAAGGAGACCGGCGTGGAATCCCGCTTTGCCCGCCTGGCACACGTGATCCGTGGCGGTGTGCCCAGCCTGCGTGACCGTCTGCTTGCTACCCGCATGGGTGAGTTTGCCGTAGATGAGCTGCTGGCCGGCCGCTCGAACGAGGTTATTTGCGACGTAAACAACGAGATCTGCGCTGTGGATATCGACTATTCGCTTATCTTAGACCGTATGTATAAGAACAAGCTCAAGGAAGGCGATCTTGATCGCTTTACCGCCGCCCAGATCGCCGAGATGCAGGCTGCTTGCGCACGCCGCCGCGCCAGCATCGAATCGCTGTACGCCACCGTTAACCGCCTGAATCTGTAATAAACAAAGGGGCTGCCCCCAAGACAGCCCTTTTGCCATGAGGACGATAAAACAATGTCAGACTTTGAACGTGTTTTGATTTCAAAAGAAGAGCTTGACCGGCGCGAGAGTGAGCTGGCTGCCGCCATCGACCGCGATTATGCCGGTAAAAACCCGCTTTTCATCGGCATCCTGAAGGGAAGCGTCTTCTTCTTCTCTGACCTTTTGCAGAAGCTGCACATCGAGGCAGAGATGGATTTTATGGCCATCTCCAGCTACGGTGCCGGCACCACCTCCTCCGGCTACGTGCGCATCATTAAGGATCTTGATCGGCATATCAACGGCCGCCACGTGGTGATTGTAGAGGACATGGTGGATAGCGGTACCACGCTTGCCCACCTGAAGGAGGTGCTTGCCACGCGCGAGCCGGCCTCTATCGCCATTTGTTCCCTGCTCAGCAAGCCAGAGCGGCGCAAAACGCCGGTGGATATCGACTACCTCGGCTTCGAGGTGCCGGATGAATTTGTCGTTGGCTACGGGCTCGACTATGCCGAGCGCTACCGCGTTCTGCCGGACGTTCGCATTTTAGATCGCTCTGTCTACGAAAAGTAATCTCGCGAAAGGAACGATAACAGCATGGATTTTATCAATGAATTTCTTCAAAACGTATTTGGCAACCTTGCGAATTTTGATTGGCGCCAGGTTGTGATGTGGCTGATCGGTGCCATTCTGATCTATCTGGCCGTGAAAAAGGAGATGGAGCCTACGCTCCTTTTGCCGATGGGCTTTGGCGCCATCCTGCTCAACCTGCCGATTCCGGCCTTTGAAGCAGGCGGTGAATTGCCTGGTGCATTAGCCCCCATTAAAGTGCTGTATGATGCCGGCATCGCCAACGATCTCTTCCCGCTACTGCTGTTCGTAGGCATTGGCGCGATGATCGATTTTACCCCCCTGCTTTCTAACCCGAAGCTGATGCTCTTCGGTGCTGCCGCCCAGTTCGGCATCTTCTTCACCTTTACCATGGCATCCTTCGTACCGCTTTTTGAGCTGCACGATGCCGCCTCGATCGCCATCATCGGCGCAGCCGACGGCCCCACCTCGATCAAGGTGGCCAACGCCCTGGACACGCAGTTTGCCGGCTCGATCGCCGTGGCTGCCTACTCCTACATGGCGCTGGTGCCGGTCATCATTCCGCCGGTCGTTAAGCTGGTCACCACCAAGAAGGAGCGGCAGATCCGCATGGCCTATTCGACCACCCAGGTCAAGCAGAGCACCAAGATCCTGTTCCCGATCCTGGTTACCATCGTTGCCGGCTGTATCGCGCCGGAGGCGGCATCCCTGATCGGCTTCCTGATGTTTGGTAACCTGATCCGTGAGTGCGGTGTGCTTGGCTCTCTGTCTGAAACGGCACAGAAGGTGCTGGCCAACCTCATCACCCTCTTCCTCGGCATTACCATCGCCTTCCAGATGCAGGCTGAAAAGTTTGTCAAGCTGGAAACCATCATCATCATCGGCCTTGGCCTGGTCGCCTTTATCTTCGATATCATCGGCGGCGTGATGTTTGCCAAGTTTATCAACCTGTTCTCGAAGAACAAGGTCAACCCCATGATCGGCGCAGCCGGTATCTCGGCCTTCCCCATGGCATCCCGCGTGGTGCATAAGATGGGGCTGGAGGAGGATCCGCAGAACTTCCTGCTCATGCACGCAGCCGGTGCCAACGTAGCCGGCCAGATCTCGTCTGCCATCGCCGGCGGTCTGATTCTCAGCTTTATGCTGTAAGGAGGTATTCAAATGGGATATTGGGAAATGGTAGGCGGCAACGTCATTCAGTCGCTGAAATATATGCTGTTTGGCATGGCCGGTATTTTTGTCATCACCGCCATTATCATTGGCGGCATGGTGCTACTCAACAAGGCCACGGCCGGTAAGCCGAAGAATACGAGCGAAGAATAAGCGTATCGCTCACGCAAAAAGCCTGTATGGAAATTCCATACAGGCTTTTTTCTAATCCTCGTATACCTCTTCCTCAAAGGTCAGCGAGGCAGAAAGGCTCTCCTCAGAAAGATAGGCAAGCGGGTCGACCGCCTGGCCGCCTACCGTCATTTCAAAGTGCAGGTGCGGCTCGTCTGCCAGCTCTAACAGGGCACTTTCACCCACCGCACCGATCGCATCGCCCGCCTTGACCGTGGCACCGGCCGCAATGCCGTCCGGCAGCGCTTCGTTCAGGTTCTTATAAACGGTGATCACGTCGTCACCGTGGTCGATCGAAAGGCAGGTGCCCATCATCGGGTCCTCCCACACCTCCTTCACCGTGCCGGCCGCGCTGGCGCGCACGGTCTCGCCAATCGAGGTGGCAATATCAACGCCGGTGTGCACGCGCCAGTCACCCATGGTAGAGGAAAAGACCAGCGTTTCGGTATCGTGCTTCTTCGATACGACGCCGGTTAAGGGGTAAAGGTACTGCGGCTTGGTGTCCGTTGGCTTCTCGTTGCCGCCTGCGGGCGGCTGGGTGGTGTCGCCGCCCGGCTGCTGGGTGTTGCCCGCAGGGGGCTGCGTGCCGCTGCCATCATTACCGGGGGTGGGCTTGGCGCGGCTGGTGGCCGCCACAATACCAATAATGATCGCGGTCACGCACAGCACCGCCACCACGGCGATATACAGAATACGGCTGTTCTTCAGGGGATTTGTCTTTTTTTCCATCTCTTGTTGTTCCTTTCAAGAAAATTACAGAGGTAGTGTTGACGGCTGAGAGATGGTTTATGCATCAAAGGAGAAACAAAGGAAAAATTGACACGATAGCAGCCTCCCTCCGGGAGGTAGCGAAGCGAAGCGGAGCGGCCGTGCGGTAGTGAATGACAGCCCGGTGGGCTGTCAGAGCCGCACGGTGACCGAGCCGCAGCGAGACGGTGTCTCTGAGCGTTAGCGAAGAGACGGAAGGAGTAACG
>JAZQVK010000193.1:0-10509 GCA_045631765.1 Eubacteriales bacterium | reverse complement strand
ACGAGGTCGTTTCCAAGGCTGACGTTTATACGACCCACGAGGCCTTCTGCGCCTTTTTGAAATAATCTATGCGTGATAAGCTGATTCAGATTGAGCAGCGCTTTGAGGAGATCGAGCAGAATTTAGGGGCAGAGGAGATTCTTTCTGCCCCGGATAAGCTGCGCCAATTGATGAAGGAGCGAAAGATGCTGGAGCCCGTAGTTGAAGCCTTTCGCGCCTTTAGCCGCACGGAAAAGGAACTGATTGAGGCAGAGGAGCTGGCGGCAGATCAGCAGGCCGAGGACGATATGCGTGCCCTGGCTGAGGAGGAAGCCAAAGCACTTCGTTCTCGGCTTGACGATATGCAGCAGGAGCTGAAGCGCTTGCTGCTCCCGCGTGATGAAAATGACGATAAAAACGTTATTATGGAGATTCGTGCCGGTGCCGGAGGTGAAGAAGCCGCCCTCTTTGCCGGTGACCTGTTTCGTATGTACAGTATGTATGCTGCCGGCGAAGGGTGGAAGCTGGAGCCGATGAGCGAAAATGCTACCGAGCTGGGCGGGTACCGCGAAATCTCCTTCATGGTGGTGGGCGAAGGCGCTTATTCTAAGTTGAAGTACGAGAGTGGCGTGCATCGCGTGCAGCGTGTACCGAAAACCGAATCGCAAGGGCGCATACAAACCTCTACCGTAACGGTAGCGGTGCTGCCGGAGGTGGAGGACGTAGAGATCACCATCAATTCAGCCGATTTAGAGGTCGAGACATTAAAGAGCAGCGGCGCGGGCGGTCAGCATATCAATAAAACAGAATCTGCTATTCGCATCTATCACAAGCCTACCGGCATCATCGTATTCTGCCAGGAAGAGCGCAGCCAGATGAAAAACCGAGATAAGGCTATGAAGATGCTGCGCGCTAAGCTGTATGAAATTGAGCAGCAAAAGCAAAACGATAGTGTGACGGCCACGCGGCGTAGCCAGGTTGGCACCGGTGACAGAAGTGAAAAAATTCGCACCTATAACTTTCCGCAGAGCCGCATGACCGACCATCGTATCGGTTTAACGCTGTATCAGCTGGATAGTATTATGAATGGTAGCATTGGTGCCATTATCGAGGCACTGGCAACGGCAGATACGGCTGAAAAAATGAGAGCTGGCGAACATGAAAACTGAAATTGTAAAAATAGACAACATACAACAGGCTGAAAAGCAAGGCCTTTTTGACAAGGCGCGCAGCATTTTGCAGCAGGGCGGCTTAGTCGTTTTTCCCACCGAAACGGTGTATGGGCTGGGGGCTGATGCAACCGATGCAGAGGCGGCTGCGAAAATCTATGCAGCCAAGGGTAGACCATCTGACAATCCCTTGATCGTGCATATTGCCACGCCTGCCGATGCGGTTCTGTATGCGGAGGTTTCGCCGCTTTACTGGCGCTTGGCAGAGCATTTTATGCCAGGGCCGTTAACGGTGATTATGCCGGTGAAGAGCAGTATTCCCAAAGCGGTAACGGCGGGGTTATCAACCGTTGCGCTGCGTTGCCCGTCTCACCCGGTGGCGCGGGCCTTGTTGCAGGCCGCAGGGCGACCGATTGCCGCGCCCTCGGCGAATTTATCAGGCAGCCCGTCGCCGACCTGTGCTGCCCATGTAATAGACGATATGAGCGGCCGTGTAGATATGATCATGGATGGCGGCGATTGTGACGTGGGTGTAGAATCTACGATCGTTAAAATAGAGGCTGACGATACGCTCACGCTGCTAAGACCGGGTGGTATTACCCTGGAAATGTTAGAGCCCATAGCCGGCACGGTACGCATTGCCGAGGCGGTTTTGGGGGCCTTGCCGGAGGGGGCCGTTGCCATCTCTCCCGGTATGAAATATCGGCATTACGCCCCCAAGGCGCCCGTTTATCTTTTAGATGGCAGCAACATGCAAATGATAGAACATATCAAGGCACAAAAGGGCAAGGTTGCCGTGTTGTGTTATGAAGAGCTTCTTGCGAAATTCAGGACTTTTTTGCCGGCAGATCGCTGTTTTTCGTTTGGCAAGCAGAAAGACGTGCAGCACCAGGCACAGCAGCTTTTTTACCTGCTGCGGGAAATGGATAAGCAAGATTTTGATGCGATCTACGCGCCGCTACCGCCCACCTCGGGCTTAGGAATGGCGCTATATAACCGCATGATTCGCGCAGCGGCGCATCACATCATTGATTTGAAAAAAGGAAAGTAAAATATGGCGAGAAAAAAGAAGGCAGATGCGCAATCTGCACCAAAGGTTACTGCGGAAATCACCTTACAACCGATTACGGAAACGATAGAAAAGAACTACATGCCCTACGTTATGAGCGTGATCGTTTCGCGTGCCTTGCCGGATATTGATGGCTTTAAGCCCTCGCACCGTAAGCTGCTGTACACGATGTATAAAATGGGGCTTTTGACCGGCCCACGGACAAAGAGCGCCAACGTAGTTGGTCAAACGATGCACCTGAACCCTCACGGTGATGCGGCCATTTACGAAACACTGGTACGCTTAACGCGCGGCTGCGAGGCACTCTTGCATCCGTTTGTGGATTCTAAGGGTAGCTTTGGTAAGCAATACAGTAACATGGCGTATGCGGCTTCTCGTTATACCGAAGTAAAGCTGGATCCTATCTGCCATGAATTATTTAGCGGTATTGATAAAAATGCGGTGGATATGGTTCCCAACTATGATAACACGACCACTGAACCAACGCTGCTGCCGACTACTTTTCCTAACATTTTAATTTCCCCTAATTTGGGAATTGCCGTTGGTATGGCTTGCCGCATCTGCTCGTTTAACCTTGGCGAGATCTGCGACGGAACGATTGCTCTTTTGAAAAATCCCAACACCTCGGTTGAGAAGATGATGGATCTGATCAAGGCCCCCGACTTTCCGGGTGGCGGTCTTTTGATCTATGACCAAGAAGCCATGCGCCGTGTTTTTGAGTATGGCGACGGCACGCTGAAGGTTCGCGCTCGCTATCACTACGATGCTAAGGAAAACTGCATTGAGATCCTGCAGATCCCATACAGCACAACGGTAGAGGACATTATCGACAAGATCACTGAGTTGATCAAAAACGGCAAGTTGAAGGAGATCAATGACGTGCGTGACTCGATTGATCTGAACGGCTCTAAGCTGATGACGATCGAGCTGCGCCGCGGCACCGACCCGGATAAGCTAATGGCAAAGCTTTACAAGCTAACCTCACTCGAGGATAATTTTAGCTGCAATTTTAACGTTTTGATCGACGGAACGCCACATCAGCTGGGTGTCATCGATATTCTGAAAGAATGGATCCGCTTCCGCCTTTCCTGTCTGCGGCGCGAGCTTACCTATGATCTGGATAAAAAGAAGGATAAGCTGCATCTCTTGCTTGGTCTTGCGACCATTCTTTTGGATATTGATAAGGCTGTTCGCATCGTGCGCAATACCGAAAAGGAAGAGGACGTTGTTCCTAACCTGATGACTGCCTTTTCTATCGACGAGATCCAGGCGGAATATATTGCTGAAATTAAGCTGCGCCATCTGAACCGCGAGTATATTTTGAATCGCGTGCAGGAGATTGAAAATCTACAAGCAGATATTGCCCGGTTAGAGGAGATATTAGCAGACGAGCTCAAGATGAAGGGACTGATTGCCGAGCAGCTTAAGGAGATTAAAAAGAAATACGGCATGCCGCGTAAGACACAGCTGATCGGCGCCGAGGATATCGTGACGGTGAGCGCCGAGGACATGATTGAGAATTACAACGTGCGCTTGGTGTTGACGCATGACGGGTATTTCAAGAAGATCACGCTGCAATCCTTGCGTGGAAATGATGAGCAAAACCTCAAGGAAGGGGACTACATTCTTTCTGAAGAGGAAACGGATAACCTGGGTGAGCTTGTTGTCTTTACCAACCACGCCCGCGTTTTCAAATCTAAAGTTGCGGATTTTGAGGTAACAAAGGCCTCTGCCCTTGGCGAATTTCTGCCGGCCCGCTTTAATATGGAGGAAGGGGAGCGCCCCATCCTGGCAAAAGCACTTACCGGCTATTCTGCCAAGCACCACATCGTATTTTTGTTTGAAAACGGCAAGGGCGTGCGCGTAACGATGGATAATTACAGCGCCGAGCGTAAAAAACTTACCTCTGCCTTCTCAAAGTCCTCGCCCGTAGTGGCCGCCTTCTATGAAGAGGAGACCCCATTTGATATTCTGATGGTAGATAACCTGCACCGTGCGATTTTGCTTTCTTCGGCTCTGGTTCCCGAAATGGCAACCAAGACAGCCGGTGGTGTCACGCTGTTTACCATGAAGAAGGGAAAAACGAATTTGGCCTTTGCTACGCGTGATTTTGCCGGGAAATATGAGAACCCGGATCGCTATCGGAAAAAGAAAATTCCGGCAACCGGTATTTTACTGGCTGAAAACGATATTCGTATGCAACAAATTCAGTTTGAATAAAAATCCCCCCTGCCAGGAATTGGCAGGGGGCTTTTTGTATGTGCCCTTCGTTCGGTGAGACACTAAGAATGCAAAGAAAATGGAGGGATGAATACAATGAAAAGGATTTTACTTTGCATCATGGTGCTTGTACTGCTGTTGCCACTTGCCGGCTGTGCACAAAATGATGAAAAAACACTGTATTTTTTGAATTTCAAGCCCGAATCGGCCGAGGCGTATAACGAGATCGCGGAGAAATATAAAGAGGAAACGGGCGTTACGCTACGAGTTGTGACGGCCGCATCTGGAACCTATGAGCAGACCTTGAAATCCGAGATCAGCAAGAGCGATGCGCCCGTGCTGTTTCAGATCAACGGCGTTGTGGGATATGCCGCATGGAAAAACTACTGCAAGGATCTATCTAACACCACGCTATACCAGCATATTACAGACGAATCCTTAGCGATTTCGTCGGGTGATGGCGTATACGGTCTTCCCGCCGTGGTAGAGGGGTATGGTATCATTTATAATAAGGAGATCACCGACCGTTATTTTGCTCTTTCCGGGAGAGCGACTGCATTTTCCGGGATGGAGGATATTAACAGCTTTGAGAAGCTTTCTGCCTTAGTTGAGGATATGACGGCACGAAAGGAAGAATTGGGCATTCGCGGTGTATTTGCCGCTACCTCGTTAAAATCCGGCGAGGATTGGCGGTATCAGACCCATCTCGCAAATGTACCCGTATATTATGAGCTGTTGGAGAAGAAGCTGGATATCAGCCGCGATGATCTTTCTGATATTTCTTTTACCAAGCAAGCAGCGTTTAAGAATTTGTTTGATCTCTATATCAACAATTCTACTACGGATCCCAAGCTGCTTGGCAGCAAGCAGGTTGCTGATTCTATGGCGGAATTTGCCCTCGGCCAATGTGCCATGGTGCAAAACGGCAACTGGGCGTGGAGCCAGATCAACGGCGTGAGCGGAAACGTCGTTAAGGCGGAAAATATTAAATTTTTACCGCTCTATACCGGCATAAAGGGGGAAGAGAAGCAGGGGCTTTGTATAGGAACGGAAAACTATTTTGCCATTAATTCGCAAGCAAGTGCAGAAAAACAAAAAATGGCTGAGGATTTTCTTTCTTGGCTTTATACAAGCGAAACGGGCAAGGATTTTGTAACGAATAAGCTGCATTTTATTGCCCCGTATGATACGTTTGAGGAGAAAGAGGCACCGTCTGATCCCCTTGGTAGAGAGGTATATGAGTGGATGAACCGTGAGGGGGTTGAAACGGTTCCGTGGATCTTCTCTATTTTCCCCAGCCAAAACTTCAAAAACGATTTTGGAGCCGCTCTTTTGCAATATGCCCAGGGAACGAAATCCTGGAATGACGTAGTAACGCTGTTTGCAACCCGCTGGAAGGAAGAGATTACCTGATGCAAAAAAGCCTAAAAAAGTATTTTTGGCTCTTTCTGTTGCCTACGATCATAGCCTTTATCATTGCGTTTTTGGTGCCTTTTGTTATGGGGGTTGGTTTATCCTTTACAGAATTCACTACCGTTACAGACGCACGCTTCGTAGGCCTTTCCAATTATATGCGCGTGTTTGCCAACAGCGATTTCTTAAATGCCTTTTGGTTTACGGCGAAATTCACTGTTGTTTCGGTGATAAGTGTCAATCTGCTGGCATTTATCTTGGCACTTCTGCTGACAAGAGGGCTGCGCGGAACCAATTTTTTCAGAACGGCCTTCTTTATGCCCAACCTGATCGGCGGCATTGTGTTGGGCTATATCTGGCAGCTGATCATCAACGGCATTCTTGCCTCACAAGGGGTAGACCTGACCTATCATGCGCAATATGGCTTTTGGGGGCTTGTTGTGTTGATGAACTGGCAAATGATCGGCTATATGATGATCATTTACGTGGCAGGTCTTCAAAATATACCGCACGAGCTGCACGAGGTTGCCTCCATTGACGGCGCAAACGGTTGGCAAACGCTGAAAAACATTACGTTGCCGCTGGTTATGCCGTCGATTACGATTTGCACGTTTTTAACGCTCAGCAATTCGTTTAAGATGTTTGACCAAAACTATGCGTTGACGGCAGGAGCGCCTGGTAAACAGACGCAAATGCTTGCCTTAGACATTTATCAAACCTTTTACGGTAGCGTAGGGCAAGAGGGTGTTGGGCAGGCAAAGGCGGTCTTGTTTTTCATCTTGGTAGCGGTGATAGCCTTGCTGCAAATGCGTATTACGCGAAGAAGGGAGGCCGAGATTTGAGCACGAGAAAAAGGTTGATCAACTCTCTCTTGGTCGTTCTTTTATCCTTCTTAACGGCGCTTTTTATTTCCCCCATCGTGATCGTATTGATGAATTCCTTTAAGGGGCAGTTTTATATCTCGGCAGAGCCGTTTAAGCTGCCGTCACCAGATACGTTTGTGGGGCTGCAAAACTATATTTCCGGTGTGCAGAAGATCAATTTTTTCAGCGCACTCGGCTATTCCTTGTTTATTACGGTTTTTTCGGTTTTGGCGATCTTGCTTTTTACCTCTATGGCGGCGTGGTACCTGGTTCGCGTGCGCACAAGGGCAACGAAGGCCTTATATTACGTGCTGGTTTTTAGCATGATCGTTCCATTCCAAATGGTGATGTTTACCATGTCTAAGGTGGCAAACGTGCTTCGCTTGGAAAACCCTGTTGGTATTATTCTGCTCTATCTTGGCTTTGGAGCCGGCTTGTCGGTCTTTATGTTTTATGGGTTTATTAGCAGCATCCCGTTGGCCATTGAAGAAGCGGCAGAAATAGATGGCTGTACACCGCCGCAGCGCTTCTTTTATGTGATCATGCCGATCTTAAAACCTATTGCCGTAACGGTGGCGGTTTTGAATGCCATGTGGATATGGAACGACTATTTGCTACCGCTGCTGGTCATAGGCTCGAAATACAGAACGATTCCTGTAGCCGTACAGTATTTGCAAGGCGGTTACGGTTCGCGCGATATGGGGGCCTTGATGGCCATGCTGGTGCTGGCGATCGTTCCGATCATTCTTTTTTATGCCTTTATGCAAAAGCACATCATTCGCGGTGTTGTTGCAGGCGCTGTTAAGGGATAATAAAACCGCCGAGATCGTCTCGGCGGTTTTCTGTTATAGATTCAAGAGCAGGGAAATAAGCGGCATGGTGAGCACGGCGATGAGTGTAGAGAGAGAAACCAGCGTGCCGGCATAGGTGGCATTGCCATCGTACTTTTCAGCAAACATGGAGGTGGCTGTTGCCGCCGGGGTAGCAGCGGTAACGAGAATGACGGTCATAACCGTTTCGTTGATGCTGGGAAGCATGAGAGAAAGCGGCTTCATGATCGCAAATACCAAAGCCGGTAATAGTAGCATGCGGACGATCAAAAATTCATACAGATAGCGGTCGCGGAAAATGCCGCGGAATTTCATATCAGCCAGGCGCATACCAATGATGATCATAGAAAGCGGTGCGACTAGGTCCTTGAGCATGGTCATACCGTCAATTAAGATCTGCGGTACGTAACCATCAATGGGGAGCAGAAAGATGAGCAATCCAATCGCGGCGGAAATAGTAACGGGATGCAAAAGAACCTTTTTTACAGAGGCTTGCTTTTTGTCCCCCGTGCAGATGATCACGCCGAGCGACCAAAGGAATAGATTAAAGGTGATGTTATATACTGATGCATAGATCGCTGCCTCTTCGTTCAGTACGGCTACGATCAGCGGTATGCCCATGTAGGCAGCATTCGAGAAGATGGTGGCAAAGCGCAGCATCTTTTGCCGGCTTTCCTCGGCCTTGCGAAAGCACAGAAATGCGATGCCGGCAAAGAGAAAGTGAGAAAGGATAGAGAAAACGAAAACCCAGACGGCATTCATTAAGATCTCTTGGTCAAAAGCGCGAACGTAGGCAACCACGATCAGCGCCGGCTGCGCAACGTATAAAACGAGATTGGCAAGCCCCTTGCCAAGACCGGTGGTAGAAAGACCGCATTTCGCCAAAATAATGCCGGGAATCAACATGAGAAATAAAAGCCCAACCTGATAGATCAATGCTTCAGCTACCATATAACACACCTCGGGAAAAGGAAATAGGAATAGAAAAACTCCATCGCCAATGCGATGGAGTTTTTCTGGCGGAGAGAAAGGGATTCGAACCCTTGAACCGCTATCAACGGTTACACGATTTCCAGTCGTGCGCCTTAGACCAGCTCAGCCATCTCTCCACGACTCCATTAGTATAACACATTTTTTCCAAAAAAGCAATAGGTTAGGCAGAAAAAAATAAAGATTTTTTCAAAAAGAGACCGCCGAAAAAAGCAAATCCTTTTTTTCGGCGGTAATTTTGTTAGGAAATGACAGCCATCCCGGCCACAGGAATGGGAAGCGCGATGATCTGCTCGTGGCCGAGGTGGATTTTTTTTACTAAACGACCCATGCAATCATAGATCAAGCAAACCTTTTCTGACAAATCAACGTGTGTGTCGATCAAAGATGCACGGTCATCCTTCGCGTTAATAAGAAGGATGCGATCATATTGCTGCTCAATAGTAAGCGGCACTGCTTCATAGCGAATAGCAAACAACTCACCATCCTTGCAGGCGGTGGCAAGAGTATAATTGGATTCCGGGTCATATACACGCAGCTTGCCATCCAAAAGCGTAGAACGGTGCTCGTTCCACACGCGCAAATAATGCTGTAGCATCGTTTTGTGATCTTGTGGCATGTAAGGCAATTGTAAAGAGATTTGCGGCACGCTAAAAAATACGTTCAGCAGCTGCAGCGCGGCGTATTCAGCCGGCGCATCCTTCGACCAGGTGATGGGATCTGAATGTACGGCGGTTTTTCCGGAAAGCAAGCGCAGATCAAACACACCGAGCTTGTTTCGCAGCGGATCACCGGGGCAGTCACCCACGCGCAGCATGTTTCCATAGCGGCGTATATGCGGGCCGATATAGGTTTGCCGGAATTCGATCATAATATCGGGGTTAATGGCTTGCAAGGAGCCCATGATTTGTGCAAAAAGAGCATCCATACCGTCTTCCAGCGAATAGATATCGCGTGCGGAATCGTCTTGCATGGACTCGGGGTAGAGACAGAAATTGTCGATAAAATCAAGTTTTAACCCGTCAAGGCCATAATTTTGAATGGCGGATGCGTAGGTCTCTGTTAAAAAATCTCGCACTTCTTTATAGCGCGGATCTAAGTAGCAGGCATTGATCAGCGGTGAGGTTGGTGCGTTGTTCAAAATCATCCCTTGAAAACGCTCGAAATTCTTTGAGTGAAGCCCTATAAAGGGCACAGAAAACCAAAGCATGACCTTCATGCCGATTTCGTGTAGGCGCTTTACAAGGTCCGCCATGCTTGGTATTTTGGCAGTAGATGGCTCCCAATCACCGCAAGCAACAAAGCCGGGATTTCCGTCGTCCGTTTCCCAGCCCTCATCAATAATAACCGTGTCCATGCCAAGACGCTTGGACTCAATACATTCGTTAATGATTGCATCAACGTTAAGATTTTGATGGAATGAGTACCACAAGGAGTCAGTTGGGCGCTTAGCGGCATCTGGAACGAATGCCGGTGGGTAGCCGCATTCCTGTGACCACCATGTCTCCACCGCTGGAATCGTATCAAAGAAGAGAAGAGGCCGAGTATCAATGCGAATGGAAACATGATAACGCTCGATTGGCGCAACAGGCAGCGCAAACAGGGAAATGGTTACAGATATTTCGCCGCTTTCTTCTTCATAACCATAAGAAATTTTATGTGGGCTTGTAGCATCGGAAAGGGCAATGGTGGCTAAGTTTGTATTATCATTGGCAATGAAACAGACAACGGGCGCACCGGAGCCAAGGCGTGAAAAGGTGTGTGGATCTTCCCAGCTCGGACGAATACCGCGGTTAAAGTATACGGTGGGAGTCCAATGGCTATATACCGGCGAAGCAGGGAATGAAAAATGTAGTTGAATGGGTGACGGTGTTATTTTTTGCTTGAAGTCCAAATGGCACGTGACAATATTGAGCATCTCTTGAGGCATCTGCTGATCAAATTTTATAATAGCTTGGTCAGGGGCGCTTAGAATT
>JAZQVK010000192.1:0-6393 GCA_045631765.1 Eubacteriales bacterium | reverse complement strand
GATCCGACTTGGTGCGCGTGTTTGGCCCGGCCGGTGACCGCGCTGCCAATTATGAGGCGGTGCTGGCCGCACAGGAGATCCGCACGGTGTTCCCGGCCGCCGTGGTGGCCGAGGCAGAGGAAAAGGCAGCCCGCCCACTTTCCGACGAGGGGCGTGTACGGCGCGAGCATGAGGTGATCTTTACCATCGACGGTGCCGGCGCCAAGGATTTAGACGATGCCGTTTCGCTGCGCCGCCTGCCGCACGGCGGCTGGCAGCTGGGCGTGCACATTGCCGACGTGAGCGAATACGTGACCCCCGGCTCGGCCTTGGACGGTGAGACTATGCTGCGTGGCACCAGTATTTATTTTATTGATAAGGTGGTGCCCATGCTGCCCGAGGCGCTTTCAAACGGCGCTTGCTCGCTCAACGCGGGTGAAGATAAATATGCCCTTTCTGCCGTGATGACGCTGGATGAGGGCGGCGTTATCCGCTCGACCCAGCTCACACGGTCGATCATTCGCTCTCGCGTGCGTGGCGTTTACGAGGAGGTCAACGACCTCTTTGAAAAGGGAAGAGCATCCTCCTATGCCAAGAAGTATGCCCCGGTGCAGGCCAGCCTTGACCGCATGCGTGAGCTGTACCGGGTGTTAGAAAAGCGCAACCGCGCCCGTGGCGCCCTCTCGCTTGAGCGGCCGGAGCCGGTGATCCTGCTTGACGAGCACGGCGAGCCTACCGAGATCGTAAGACACGAGCGGGGCGAGGCTGAGCGAATCATCGAGCAATTTATGCTAACGGCAAACGAGGGCGTTGCCACCCTGATGCAGAGCAAGGGCTACCCCTGCGTGTACCGCGTGCATGATAAGCCCGAGGCGGGGCGGCTTGCGGATTTTGTGCTATACGCGCACAACCTGGGCTTGGATACCCGCCCCCTGCAAAAGGAAAAGGAGCAGCTTTCCGGGCTTGATTTTGCCGCCGTGTTAGACGAGGCAAGTGAAAAGGGCATTGCGAGCGCCGTCTCCTATACCCTGTTGCGCACCATGGCCAAGGCAGAATATAGCGAAAAGCCTACCGGCCATTTTGGCCTTGGTATTCGGCTGTACA
The DNA here is from genome assembly GCA_045631765.1 of Eubacteriales bacterium. Lineage (GTDB taxonomy): Bacteria > Bacillota > Clostridia > Oscillospirales > CAG-272 > UBA1740. The sequence continues at coordinate 5,310 of JAZQVK010000192.1, read as the reverse complement.
GTCACTTTACCTCCCCCATCCGCCGCCTCTCTGACCTGGCCACACATCGTATGGTCAAGGCAGTGCTGCTGGATGGCGAGGCGGGCGACCGCTATGTCTCCTACGCCCATCGCGCGGCTGAAGCAGCCACCGAGGGTGAGCTGCGCGCCTTAGAGGCCGAGCGCGAGATCGAGGCGCTGTATAAGACCCTGTATATGCGCCGGCACGAGGGGGAGTGCTTTGATGCGCAGATCTCCTCTATCACCTCCTTTGGTCTGTTTGCCGAGCTGGAAAACACCTGCGAGGGGCTGCTTCCGCTGGCTGCGCTGCCGGGTAGCTTCTTCTTTGATGAAAAGAATCTATCCCTGCGCTCGTCAGATACGGTTCTTCGCATTGGCGACCGCATTCGCATTCGCGTGGTAGAGGCAGACGTGCCTACGCGCCGCGTGCGTTTCGCGTGGGAAACTGTGTAAAACGGTTGCTTTTTCAGACGCGTTGTGCTATACTGAAGCAAAGCGCCCTGCGCAGAAAAAGGAGGAGCCTATATGCAGAGATTAAATAAGATCGGCGTACAGCTGTACACCATTCGTGACTTTATGAAGACCGAAGAGGATATTAAGGTCAGCTTTGAAAAGCTGAAAAAGCTTGGCTATGACGAGGTGCAGACTGCCGGCTGTGCCGTGCCGTATGACGTGTTTGGCCGCCTGGCGCGTGAGGCGGGTCTGACCATTGTTGGCACGCACGATAATTTTGACAAAATGTATAGCGAGACTGAGCTGATGATGGATAACCACGATCTGCTCGGCACCAAGATCATGGGTATTGGTGGCTGCTTTAAGCAAACGGCCGAGGAATACGCAGAATTTATTGCCCGCGTGAACGAGCTGGCCAAGAGGATCCGTGCGCGCGGCTTCTGCTTCACCTATCATAACCACAGCCACGAGTTCCGCCGTGTGGGCGGCAAGCTGATCATGGACATGCTGTTAGAGGGTATGGATCCGGAAAACACCGGCTTCGTGCTGGATACCTATTGGGTGCAGCACGGCGGTGGCGACGTGCGCGAGTGGATCGAAAGGTGCAAGGGTCGCGTGGATATTCTCCACCTCAAGGATATGGCCAAGAGCGAAACGAACGAGCCGCCGCAATTTATCACCGAGATCGGCAACGGCAACCTGTATTGGCAGGGCATTATCGAGACCGCGATCAACACGGGGGTCAAGCACTTTGTGGTAGAGCAGGATACCTGTCCGGGTGACCCGTTTGAAAGCTTGAAGCAGAGCAGCGCGTATCTGCACGCGAATTTCTTTTAATATAGCGGGGTGCTTTTTGAAGGGCACCCCACGCTTTTTAACACGATAGGAGGTATCGCTATGAAGGGCGAGACCGTATTTCACCCTATCCCGCCGGAGGCAGATGGGCAGGCGGAAATTTTGATCCTTGGCAGCTTTCCGTCTGTTGCCTCGCGCGAGGCGGCCTATTTCTACGGCCACCCGCAAAACCGCTTTTGGCGCGTGCTGGCGGCGGTGTACGGGGATGCCGTGCCACAAACGGTGGCCGAGAAAAAGGAGCTTTTGCACCGCTACCGTGTTGCCTTGTGGGATGTGATCGCCTCCTGCCGCATCACCGGCAGTGCCGATAGCAGCATCAGCGAGGTGCAGGCAAACGACCTGCGGCCGCTGCTGGCTAAAAATCCCATCGGCGCGATCTTCGTTAACGGCAAAACGGCAGCGCGCTATTATAAAAGGCTGATAGAGCCGGTGATCGGTCGCCCCGCCGTCTGCCTGCCCTCTACCAGCCCGGCCAATGCCGCCTGCTCGCTTCAGGAGTTGGTCGCAGCCTGGCGTGTGATCGCCGCGCAATAGCCTGTGCTTTTTTTCCAAGTTCGGTTTTTTTATTTCTTAATAGGAAAGCTTGGTTGACATTTGCTTTGCTACATGATAAAATAAAGGAACAGACAAAACTTTTTTGTGAGGTAATATCATGAAAATACGTATTCTTGCCGTATGCTTAGCGGTACTGATGCTGCTTCTTTCGGTGCCGATGCTGGCTATGCCTGCTGCCGCCGAGGAGGAAGCCCCCACCTCGATCGACGATTATATTGCCTTAGCCATGGCCTTAGAGCCGGCAAGCGAATACCAGCGCGCCGTGCGCGGCGACATGCTGGTGGAATACGCCACGGTGAAGGAGGAGATCGCTTCCATGACTGCGGAGATGCAGCAGGAGGTGGTTGCCACCCTGGCAGAAACGCATGCGGCTTATATGTATGATTATAAGTACGGCGAGATCGAAAGCACGCCCTTTGTTATGACCATTGCGTTCTTGTCTGATACGCATATCTCCAATAGTAATAATACCGGCAATTTTAAGGCAGCGCTGGATGATATTCGAGACTATAATCCCGATACGGCCGGCGTTTTCGTGCTGGGTGATTTGTCTGATAACGGCATGTCCCCCGACACCCCTGCCGATAACGAGCTGGATAATTATTATCAGTTCGTCAAGAATTATGATTACAAAAACAGCCAGGGCGAGCCGATTCCGATCACCAGCATTCTCGGCAACCATGACGTGCGCGGCTCGTGGGCGAAAAAGTACCCCAAGGGCTCCTACGAGGCAGCCGTGCCCTTCTATATGGAGCAGGAGGGCGTAGACACCCTGTGCTTTGATAAGTGGATCAACGGTTATCATTTCATCATGCTCAACCCCTGCCGCCAGGCATCCGACGATTGCTATCTAACGCCGGAAAACCTGGTCTGGCTGGATGAAACACTTTCTGAGAATGAGGATGGCCGCCCCATCTTCGTGCTGGTGCACCAATACGCCGCCCGTGTGTACGTAGACGGTGAATCGCCCGATACCTTTGAGGACGTGATCGCCCGTCACCCCTCTGCCATTGTTAGCTCCGGCCACGGCCATTACGGCTTTACCAGTGCCTTTGTGTATCAAGAGGGGAAGGGGCATTACGTAAACCAGCCCGCCATGGTAGGCAACACAGGTGAATATACACGCTGCGGCTTCTACATCGTAGACGTGTACGAGGGCGGTGCCATCTTCCGCGCGCGCGAGCTGGGAAATGATAACTGGGTCACCGATGCAGACGTGGTTATTCCCAACGAGGGCGGTTATAAGTACGAGGGCGTTTCCTCTTACGTCTTCTATGATGAAAACGGTGCCACGGTTGCCAGCGGCACGGTGGCAGACGGCAGCACGCTGACCGCGCCCAATCCCCCTGTCAAGGCGGCAGACGAGCAGTACACCTATACCTTTGCCGGCTGGGACGTAGACGGTGATGGCCAAGCAGACAGCCTGCCCGCTACGCTGAACGGCAATCTCAGCGCCACGGCCGTGTATACCGCCGCCGGCCAGCAGTATACCTATATCTTCTATGATGCAGACGGCACCACCGAGCTGCGTAACAAGACCGATGCCTACGGCAATGCCGTTCGTGCCCCCGGTGTGCAGAACCTGTTCGGCTGGGATCTGGATGGTGACGGTGCCGCTGAGGCGCTGCCCGAGCGAGTGGCAGGAGACTTTACAGCGGTAGCGCTTTTGAAGGATGCCGCTAAAAAGACATATACCTTTACCGATGAGAATGGCGATATGATCCAAAAGGGCCAGGCCGGTGCCGGCGAGGAGATCGTTGCTCCCACAGCGGCAGAGCTGGCAGCGCATCAGCCGGGCGACTACTTTGTCGGTTGGGATCTGGATGATGACGGCGCCGCAGACGAGCTGCCCACCACCATCACCGCCGATCTGACCGCCGTTGCCATTTACCGCAAGACCTCTGCCGTTACCCAGTTCTGGGGCGGCACTACGGATGCGATCTCCTACTACCTGAATATTCAGAGCGGGCGCACGATTCTGAGCGCCAAGGATACCACCTATGCCGCCTCGCCCACCGGCCACGCGATTCAGGTAAAATGGGATGGGCAGAAGGAGTATACTTACGCAGCCCTGATGCAGTTGGATATGCCGCTGGTCGAGGAGGCGCCTACCGGCTACGCCATCTGGATCGATGCGCCGAGCGCCAAGGGCGGCTACAGCTTCCACCTTTATAAGGGTAGCAAGTTTTCCCACCTGAGCGGTGACGGCATTAAGGGGGATGTATACCTGGTCAATGCCAACGGGGCAGTATCCAAGGTTTCCCTAAGCGGCACAGTCAATCTGCCGGCAGCCTTCCAGGGGTGGCTGGTTATTCCGAATAGCACCTTTGGCCGTTTCCAAAAATCGGCAGAGAAGGACGTTTTGAAGCTGATGATAGGCCGCAGCAACAGCGGCACCGAGCTGCAAAAGGAATTTTTCCTTGGCGCCGGCCTTTCCTTCACCTGCACGGTGGATGAAATGACCGAAATGCTGAAGAACGGTCTTTCCAGCTTCTACGCAGCAGATGGCAGCATGATCGCCGCCAGCTATGCAGAAGGCGGAAAGCTGGTAGTTCCCACCGCAGAGCAGACCTATACCGATGAAAAGGGCACCTATACCTTTGCCGGTTGGGATCTGAACGGGGATGGTCTGGCAGATGAGCTGCCCGAGGGCGGCGCCGTGATCGCGCGCGCAGCCTACGAGCTGGCCCCTGCCAAGTACACCTATCGCTTCGCCGATGCCGAAAGCGGATACGTCTATTATGAAAAGACGGCCGATTACGGCACGATCATTCTTCCGCCGCCCACCACGGTTGAGGATGCCACCGGCACCCACACGATCAAGACCCTGCTCGATTACGAAAAGGGCGTGCTGCTGACCGGGGATATGACCTTTATGGTAGAGGCCGAGACGGATGGCAGTGCCCTGTATACGGTGAAATTCGTGGCAGACGGCAACACCGTTTCCGAGCTGCAGCTGGCAGCCGGCGCTGCCATTACGGCACCCGCCGTTCCCACGAAGGAGGGCTACACCGGCAAGTGGGAAGGGTACACCGAGGGCATGACCGCCACCGGCAACCAAACCTTTACCGCCGTGTATACGGCCAATGGCGAAGCAGCCGGCGGCTCCGGCTCCCCGCTTGACGGGGCAGCCTGCGCGCTGATGCTGCTGGCCGTGCTTGCCACCGGTGCCTGCGGCCGCAAGCGCCGCGCCGCACGTAAGAGATAAATCAAAAACGAATAGGGCAGAGTGCATAGCACTCTGCCCTATTCGTTTTGCTGATATATACGGGGAGAAACCCCGTAGGCAGCGGCAACCTAAGCTGACATAAGATCCTGCAGACCGCCGCCAAGCTTGGCATTGAGAACTACGTAGTAGAGGATGATATGGGCGTGCTTGACCCGTTCGCCTCTGCCGCAGAAAGCATCGCTTACCTGCGCCGGCATCTATAAAAAACGCCCCCGTGTG
>JAZQVK010000191.1:0-3191 GCA_045631765.1 Eubacteriales bacterium | reverse complement strand
AATGCAATTAGCGAGCAAACTGCCAAAGACCTTTTGCAAGAGTGTGGCGTTATTCGACGTATGCTTGTAAAATCCATCACCACCGCAAAGGAACACGTATAAGAACAAATGTGAGTTATGAGCAAACCTCAAAAGTCTGTTTTACAGCAGTACGGTATACCATAACGAAAAAAGGAGAACAAAATGAATAATCACTGGAATGGTAAACTATGGTATGCTTACGGTACCTCGATGACAAGCATTAAGCAAGGAGAATACGTTCCCGTTGTGGAAGAACTTTCGGGTATGACCGTTGTAAATCTCGGCATTCCCGGGGGATGCCTGACACCTGACGGTTATGGCAAAGGTAACACCAAGCGCGCCGTGATGAATATGGATGACGGCAAGGAAAATGCGGACCTTATCACACTTGAGGTTTTGCCGAACGAGGGAGCCTTGGTAGGAAATATCTATGACACGGACGAACAATCCTTCTGCGGTTGCTTTAACCAATGTTTAAGGTACTTACAAGAAAATACCAAGGCGCAGATCGTTGTTATTATTATGATCGGTGGGAATGACAAGGAACCCGAGACAGTAATTGAAAGTAGAAAAATAACCCAATTTGAATTTGCCGAGACAATAGAGCGTGTGGCAAAGTTAAACGGTGTTCCTGTGATTAATGTGTTTTGCGAAGCCGGTTTTGGCTACGGCCGTGTGAAGGCGAGAGAATATCAGTTAGATCACATACATCTGAACAAACTTGGTGGGAAGAATATGGGCAAATTTGTTTGGAGCAAATTAAAGGATATTCCTTTGTGGGAAACAGAATAAAATATACCTTTTGGACTTACAACCCCCGTTTTTGGCATAAAAATATACCTTTTGGTCTTATGACCCATATTGAAAGTGCCGTGCGTCTCACACGACGAGTTCAATAACGAGTTATACTATGTGGTAAAACAACTAAATAAAAGGAGATTATTTATGAGATTGAAAAATGTTTTTTTGCTTTTTGGTGTAGTTTTAATTTTCGCTTTTTCTTCATGCGAAAAAATTTGTGATGTGTGTAATGAAAAAAATGCTGTACATGTTTATAAGGCAGTAGGCACGTATGATTTGTGTGAGGACTGTTATAAAAGAATATCAGGAAATCAAAATGAAGTATCTGAGACTGATATTAAAACGATAATAGATACACCATATTCTAATTTGTCACGCCAGCAAAAACTGACAATTATAAGGTGGATTGAAAACCGGTACCAATATTATGATGACAAAGAAGGAAAGTATGTTGGTGATAAATATACGAAAACAATTTTTAACGAAGCTGCATCCAAATATAATAAAACTTATGATCAGATTAGTAATATTTGGGATCAATCTTATGATTTGAAATACAACTAAAATTTTATCCGCTATCGGCGATTGTGCAAAAATACGGCACATTTTTCTCGATTACAGATGACAGAGAGACTCTCTATGCGTATTTTGAGGACGCTTTGTATTAGATCACTGGTGAGGCATTTGAAGAAAAAACAGATTTCCTGTATTTAAGCCGAGGGCATATTTGTTTGTGCGTAAAAATTGTTTTTATAAATATCAAGAAGGAACCTTTATGAACATCATTGAATCAACGCTGCGTGTCGGTGTGGAAACACCCTTTCAGATCATTCATATTTCCGACACGCACCTGACCTATGCCGACATGCGCGACGGCGAGCGCAAGGTAGAGCTGGCCAAGGGCAGAAAGACCTGCTTCCCCTATGATGAAGAGGCGGTTTTGCAGTTAGCAAGCGATCTGGCCAAGGAGAAGGGTATTCCAATCGTACATACCGGCGACCTGATCGACTTCGTATCGGTAGCCAATTTAGAGCGTGCCGGGCGCTTCGTCCGGGAAAGTGATTGCTTCCTTGCCGCCGGAAACCATGAATTTTCACTTTACGTGGGCGAGGCAAAGGAGGATGCGGCCTACCGCAACCAAAGCCTGGCGGCGGTGCAGGCGGCTTTTTCCAACGATATCCGCATGGCATCACGCATGATCGGCGGCGTGAATTTCGTAGCGCTGGATAACGGCTACTATCTGTTTGAGGAGGCGCAGTTAGATTTCCTCAAAAAAGAGGTAGAGAAGGGGGCACCGGTGGTGCTTCTCGTGCACAATCCGCTGTATGAGCCGGTGCTGTACGATATCCAGATGAAGAAGGCGCCCTGCGCCTATCTGGTCGGCGTGCCGGAGACGCTTATGCAGAGCTACCCGCCCGACCGCTATGAGCAGCAGCTCTCTGACAATGTCACGAAAAGAACGCTGGACTATATCGCCAAGGCACCGGCGATCAAGGCGATCATTGCCGGGCATTTGCATTGCAATTATGAGGGCGTGTTTGCTGATCGCATACCGCAGGTGATGACTGCGTGTGATGACGTGCGCTTGATCAACATTGTCTAACGAAAGAGAAATTATGATGAAAAAGCACAGGGGCGTTCCATTTTTTTGGGGGGGATACCATGCGTGCGCTGGCGGAATATAGCGGAGAATATCCATCATGAAAAAAAGAGCGTTTTTCTTTATTATTTTAGCCGGAGTCCTGTGGGGTACCTCAGGCATTTTTGTGCATTATCTGGCACCCTATGGCGTTACCTCGTTGCAGATGACCATGGTGCGCGGCCTGGTCTCCTTCCTCTGCCTTGCTATCTTTGCGCTGGTGCGTGACCGCGGCCTGTTCCGCGTGCGGGCGCTTGATCTTTTATACTTTATCGGCATGGGCGTGTTTCTGTTTGGCACGGCAAGCTGCTATTTTATCAGCATGCAAATGACCTCGGTCTCTACGGCGGTGGTGCTGATGTATACGGCACCTCTGTACGTGATGCTGTTTTCGGTGCTCTTTCTTGGTGAGCGGCTGTCGCACCTGAAGCTGGTGGCTCTTGTTCTGATGCTGCTTGGCTGCTGCCTGGTCTCCGGCGTGATCGGCGGGCTGCGGTTTGATGCCGCAGGGATTGCGATTGGCGCGGCAAGCGGCCTGTGCTTTGCTGCCTACAACATCCTGACCAAGCTGGCCATGCAGCGCGGCGCGCGCGCCACGTCGGCCACACTGTACAGCTTTCTTAGTGTGGCAGCCGTTGGCCTTGCCTTCTCGGCACCGTGGGAGCTGACTGTCAGCGCCGCCCGGGCCCCCGCCGTTACGCTGCCGCTGTTGATCGGCCTTGGCGTGGTG
>JAZQVK010000190.1:0-2466 GCA_045631765.1 Eubacteriales bacterium | reverse complement strand
AAACAACCGTTGGGGATGCCATCATTGTCGCCGAGAAGGAGCTCGGCACCGGTGCCACCACCATTGTTTTTACGGTGGTCAACCCGAAAAATGAAGCCACCGTATACACCATCAAGACCGACGCAGAGAATTTGCGCGGTGCCTTGACCGAGAACGGCCTGATCCCTGCCGGTAACGTGGGCGATATGATCGTCACGGTCGATGGCATCACCGCCGATTACAGCGTTGACCAGGGCTGGTGGAAACTGCTGATCGATGGAGAAATGGCCAATGCCGGCGTAGATGGCTGCATCATCACCGCAGGTGGTCAGTACACCTTTGTTTACACCAGGGGCTTTTAAGCATGGCGGGTGAGCATTCCTACCGCCGCTCGCTTCTTCGGCTGCGCGCACTGCTGCGCGATGCGCTGCTTGGTGCCGTTTTGGTATTCGGCAAGGAGATGCTGGCATTTCTGCCGAACGTAGAAATGGTCAGCATGCTGATCATGGCCTATACCGTGGTCTACCGCTGGCGTGCATTGGTTCCCATCTACGTCTTTGTGGCGTTAGAGACCGTGATCTACCCCTTTCCGCCCACCGTGGTCATGTACCTATACGTGTGGTTGATCTTGTTTGCAGTGGTGATGCTGCTGCCGAAAAGGGCGCTGCCTGCCCCGGTCTATATGCTGATCGGCGGCCTGTATGGCCTTGCCTTTGGCGCGCTTTGCGCACCCGTGCAGGCGCTCTTCTTTCATTTAAGCGCACGGGGCACGCTGGCCTGGATCGCCGCCGGCTTTTCCTTTGACGTCACGCATGCCATCGGCAATGTGGCCATTTGCGTTTTGACCCCGGTGGTCATCCGCCTGCTGCAGCGCTTGGAAAAGCAAGCCCATTTTTCCTAATGCAAAAAGTAATATTGTGTAATACTGAAAACAGGAAGCGAAAAACGCTTCCTGTTTTTTGCCGGTGCTTGACGGCGGGCAGAAAAAATGCTACAATATAAAGTAATAAAAACAAAAAGAGGGCAGACATGGAGCAAAAAGCGGCGATCAGCGGCCTTGCGCTGGTGAATAAGGAAAAGGGCATGACCTCGCAGACCGTGGTCACGCGCCTGCGGCATATCCTGGGGGCAGAGAAGGCCGGGCACACCGGCACGCTGGACCCCATGGCCGAGGGCGTGCTGCCGGTGCTGGTTGGCCGCGCGGTCAAGGCAAGTGAATTTTTGCTGACGGGGGATAAGCATTACAGCGCCGAGCTGCTGCTTGGCACCGAGACCGATACCGAGGATGTGACCGGCACGGTGCTCACCACCTCAAGCGAGATACCGACCGAGGCGCGCGTGCGCGAGGTGTGCGCCACCTTTCTTGGCGAGGGGGAGCAGATTCCCCCCATGTATTCGGCCATCCGCGTGGGTGGGCGGCGCCTGATGGAGCTGGCAAGAGAGGGCAAGACCGTTGCGCGAGAGGCGCGCCCCATCACGGTCTATTCGCTTGACGTAACGCGCCTTTCCCCTAAGGTCTACCGCTTAGACGTGGTATGCTCCAAGGGTACCTACATACGCACCCTGTGTGCCGATATTGGCCGTGCGCTCGGGTGTGGTGGCTGCATGCAGGCGCTTTGCCGTACCGAGGCGGCAGGCTACCCCCTCACGGCGGCGCATACGCTTTCGGAATGGGAGGGGATGAGCGAGGGCGAGCGGCAGGCTGCCCTGATCCCGGTTGAAGCGCTGTTTGCCGATTGCGAGGCGGTCACGCTGCCGCTCTTCTTTGCCCGCCTGGCGCATAACGGGCTGCCCATCTATCTAAAAAAGATCGGCCGTGCCGACCCGCTTGGCACCCGCCTGCGCCTGTGTGATGAGAACGGTTTTTTTGCCCTGGGTGAGGTACGCACAGAGGCCGAGGGGATCGCTGTGCGCCCCATCAGACAATTTTAAGGAGAGAGTATGGCAAGAGTATGGACCCCCGGCCAGGCGGCCGCGATCGGCGAGCGGTCACGCACCCTGCTGGTTTCAGCCGCTGCCGGCTCGGGTAAAACGGCGACCCTGACCGAGCGTATTATCAGAACCCTGACAGACGAGGAGCACCCGGGCGATATCTCCCGTATGCTGATCGTTACCTTTACGCGCGCCTCGGCTGCCGACCTGCGAAAAAAGATCTCCACCGCGCTCAGCGAGGAGATGGCAAAGGGGCAGCGGCGGGCACATCTTTCCCGTCAGCTGCTGCTTCTGCCTGGCGCGCAGATCTCTACCATTGATAGCTTTTGCGTGGGTCTTTTGCGAGAAAACGCTTCGCGCTTAGGTCTTTCCCCCGCCTTTCGCCTGGCAGACGCGGCAGAAAACCGCCTGCTGCTGGAAAGCGTGATGAACCACCTGATCGAGGAGGGGTATGAGGGCAGCGCAGCCGAATTTGCAGGTGGCGAGCCCTTTTGCGCGCTGGCCGATTGTCTGAGCGGCACCCGTGGGGATAGCGAAGTCGGATCGTAGCCATGT
>JAZQVK010000189.1:0-2165 GCA_045631765.1 Eubacteriales bacterium | reverse complement strand
CCTATATGTCCTGGGGCTATAACCCCTTTATCGCTGAAAAGAGCCCCTACCACGGCTCTTACCTCGCCGTTGTAGAAAGCGTTTCTAAGCTGATCGCGGCCGGTGCCTCGTTTGAGGACGTTTACCTGACCTTCCAGGAATATTTTGAAAAGCCCGGTAAGGATCCTGCCCGTTGGGGCAAGCCGCTTGCCGCTTTGCTTGGTGGCTTCCGCGCCCAGCTGGATCTTGGCATTGCCGCCATCGGCGGTAAGGACTCGATGAGTGGCTCGTTTGAGGAGCTCGACGTGCCGCCCACGCTGGTTTCCTTTGCCGTTACCACTGGCAAGACCGATGAGGTCGTCACCGGTGAATTCAAGCAGGCCGGCAGCCGTGTCGTTTTGCTGAAGCCTGACTACCTGGAAAACGGTCTGCCTTGTGTTAAATCCTTGATTTCTCTTTACAATCGCGTAACAGAGCTGATGCGTGCCGGCAAGGTGCTTGCCGCCTACACGCCTACCTACGGTGGCGTGGCCGAGGCTGTTTATAAGATGGGCATCGGTAACGGCTTTGGCTTCCGTTATGAAAGCGGCCTCTCGCTTTCGGATATTTTTGGCTACTGCTACGGCTCGTTCCTCTTAGAGGTAACGGCTGATGCGGGCGTTGACGGTCTGACGGTTGGTTACGTGACCGATGACGGTGCTATCACCTACGGTGAAGAGAAGCTTTGCCTTGGCGAGCTTGGCAGCCTTTACGAGGGGCGCTTAGAAAGCGTATACCCCTGTGCCGAGAAGAAGGAAACCAACAAGATCGAAACCTTCTCCGCGCCGGCAGAAAAGCGCGCGGCACCCGCCGTTCGCGTTGCCCGCCCGCAGGTGCTCATTCCCGTATTCCCGGGTACCAACTGCGAATACGATTCTGCCAAGGTCATGCGTGATGCCGGTGCTGAGGCAAAGATTTTCGTCATCAATAACCTTACCGCGGACGGTATCTCCCGCAGCGTAGAGCAGTTTACCGAGGAGCTGAAGCGCTCGCAGATGGTCTTTGTTCCCGGCGGCTTTTCCGGCGGTGACGAGCCGGATGGCTCGGGCAAGTTCATCATGGCCTTCTTCCGTAACGAGGCCGTGCGTGAGGAGATCCACAATCTGCTTAACCGCCGCGACGGTCTTATGTGCGGTATCTGTAACGGCTTCCAGGCGCTGGTCAAGCTTGGCCTGGTTCCGTACGGCAAGATCATTGATACCGATGAAAATTGCCCCACACTGACCTTTAACAGCATTTCTCGCCACCAGTCTAAGCTGGTGCGCGTGCGCGTTGCCTCGAACAAGTCGCCCTGGCTTGCCGCCACGAACGTGGGTGACGTTTACACCGTGCCGATCTCGCATGGTGAAGGGCGCTTCCTTGCCTCGGAGGAGGTCGTTCGTCAGCTGGCTGCCAACGGGCAGATCGCTACCCAGTACGTCGATCTCTGTGGTAACGCTACCGATGATATCCGCTATAACCCCAACAATTCCACCTACGCGATCGAGGGTATCACCTCGCCGGATGGTCGTGTTTTTGGTAAGATGGGCCACAGCGAGCGTATTGGGAACGGTCTTTATAAAAACGTGGACGGTATCTTTGACATGAAGATGTTTGAATCTGCCGTTCGTTACTTTAAGGAGGGTAAATAATCATGGCCTATCTTTCTGACATTGAAATTGCACAGGCAACCGAAATGAAGCCGATCACCGAAATTGCCAAGGTGGCCGGCGTTGATGAAAAGTATATGGAGCAGTACGGTCGCTATAAGGCAAAGATCGACTACTCGCTGCTCAACGAGTCCCCCCGTAAGGACGGTAAGCTGATCCTGGTTACCGCCATCACGCCTACGCCCGCAGGCGAGGGTAAGACCACCACCACCATGGGCCTGGCCGACGGTCTGAGCCGCATCGGCAAGAACGTTGTCGTTGCGCTGCGCGAGCCCTCTCTTGGCCCGGTATTCGGTGTCAAGGGCGGTGCTGCCGGCGGCGGCTACGCACAGGTGGTACCGATGGAGGATATCAACCTGCATTTCACCGGCGACTTTCACGCTATTGGCGCAGCCAACAACCTGCTGGCCGCCATGCTGGATAACCACATCTACCAGGGCAACCGCCTGAACATTGACAAGTCGGAGGCCAAGCGGTCTTAGGAAGACAAGAGAAGAA
>JAZQVK010000188.1:0-3796 GCA_045631765.1 Eubacteriales bacterium | reverse complement strand
ATTCGAACCCACGTGCCCAGAGGGCAAACGGTTTTCAAGACCGCCTCGTTATGACCACTTCGATAACCCTCCGTAGGTTATCTTTAGCGAAATGCTCCGGAATTTGGAGAGAATTTCGCGAGAGAACTATGAAATTTTTGTATGATGGAAAATGCCGAAAATCCTTGATATTACAAGGATTTTGAGGGAACAAAAGGAACAGTTACGCGCGGGTTTTCAAGACCCTGGCCCTTCCGAAAACATAGTCGCCTTCCGCGCCTCGCAGGCGCGGCTTGAACGCTCCTTGTTTTCGTTACTCGCTTGTAAAAATGACACACCGTGTCGTTTTTACGGCGCTCCCCCGTTATGACCGCTTCGATATGCCTGCGTATAGCTTGTGTGCAGCACGTTCGTTTGCGTGCTTATCTATTATACCGCAATTGGGTTCGGCTGTCAAGAGGCGGCGGAATAAAAAACGATCGCACGCTGAAAAATCGCTGAAAAATATGTACCCGACATGCAGGTTGCCCTTGCATTCTGCCCCGGGGTGTGCTATACTGATTTTATCGATTTATTAGAAAAGGAGCCTTCCACATGAGTGTTTATAAGATCCGATACGGCGTGCCGGAGGAGATCGTTCCCTCTCGCTTTGCGCCGACACCCGCCTGTGCCATCTCAGAGATGCAGCCGAACGGGGCTTCCGATATGCACTTTTCTTCCTCGCTGCGTGGAGTGAAGATCACTATGCCGATCGACCCGAAGGCAAGCATTTACGGCTTTGGCCTGCAGCTGAAGGGCTTTCAGCACCGCGGTACCAAAAAGCATATCCGCCCGAATGCCGACCCAGTCTCCAACAGCGGTGATTCGCACGCGCCGGTTCCCTTTTTTGTGACCACGGCGGGCTTTGGTATCTACGTAGATACCGCGCGTTACGCCACCTTCTACTGCGGTAAGGAGCTACGCCCTGTCAAGGGACAGGAGGACGGGCAGGATGAAAACCGACTCGTTTCTGCCTTTGAAGAGATCTACGCCATCCGCGAGGGGAGCGAGCGCACGATCATGACGATCGAGATCCCGGTGGCCCAGGGCGTTGACCTGTACTACATCACCGGCGAAAGCGTTCTTTCGATCGTTTCGCAATACAATCTGCTTTCGGGCGGCGGCTGCATGCCGCCGATGTGGGGACTTGGCTGCTTCTACCGCTGCGATATGAAGTTTGACGAGAAGCAGGTGCTGGCCATGGCACACCGCATACGCGAGCTGCACATCCCCTGCGACATTCTTGGCTTAGAGCCGGGTTGGCAAACGCATGCCTATTCCTGCTCCTTCCTTTGGGATGAGGGGCGCTTTCCGCATGCGGCAGAGACGGTGAAGGCGATCTGTGATGAGGGCTTTCACCTCAACCTATGGGAGCATGCCTTCACGCACCCCACCGCACCGATCTACGATGCGCTGATCCCCTACAGCGGTGACTATTTGGTCTGGAAGGGCTTGGTGCCTGACTTTACTCTACCTGCGGCGCGCAAGATCTTTGCCGACCACCAGCGTGGGCTGGTGGAGATGGGCGTTACCGGCTTTAAGCTGGATGAATGCGACGGCAGCGACTTTACCGGCGGCTGGACCTTCCCCAACTGCGCCCTCTTCCCCTCCGGCATGGATGGTGAGCAATACCACAGCCTGTTTGGCACGCTATACGCGCAGACCATGACGGAGGCGCTTGGCGATCGACGCACGCTTTCCGAGGTGCGCAACCTGGGTGCGCTGGCGGCATCCTACCCCTTTGTTTTGTATTCCGACCTGTATGGACACAAGGATTTCATCACCGGCGTGGTGAATGCCGGCTTCTCTGGCCTGCTGTGGTCGCCTGAGGTACGGCATGCCGAGAATGCTGAGGATCTGATTCGCCGTGTACAGAGCGTGATCTTTAGCCCGCAGGCGCTGGTAAACGCCTTCTATCTTTCTGAGATGCCGTGGGAAATGCACGGCTGCACAGATGAAATTCGTGAGCTGTTTGGCGTGCGCATGTCGCTTCTGCCCTACCTTTTTACCATGTTCTATGATTACCACACAACCGGCAAGCCGCCGGTGCGCGCGCTGGTATGCGACTATGAAGCCGAGCCGGAGGCGCTGGAATGCAAGGATGAATACCTGTTTGGGGATTCCATGCTCGTAGCCCCGCTGACCGCGCCGGAAAAGGAGCGTGACGTATGGCTGCCGCAGGGCGAATGGTATGATTTCTTTACCGGAAAGCGCTACGAGGGTGGCCACCACCACATCGCGACCGACGGCATTCCCGTCTTTGTTAAGAGCGGCACGCTGCTGCCGGTGGCCAAGCCGGTAGAATACGTGCAGCCGGACACCTGCTTTGAGCTTACCCTGCGTGCCTACGGCGATTGCCGGGGCGCGATCTGCCGCCTGGTAGAGGATAGTGACGAAACGAGAGCGGCCACCTACCGCGTGATCGAGCTGACCGAAGAGGCGCACGAGCCTGCCTCGCCCCGGTACCGCGTGAGCGGCGTTGAGCATATCCATTAAAGCAAGAAGCGTGCAGCTATGCTGCACGCTTCTTATTCTTTCATCTGATACAGCGAGGCACCGAGGGCGGTGATCTCTTCCTCGTCGTGCGTGACGAGCACGACCGTGCGCCCTGCCACCACGCGGCGCACAACGGCCATGACCGACCGGCGCGTTTCTTCATCCAGCCCCTTAAAGGGCTCGTCGAGCAGCAGAAGCTCCCCCTCTGCCAACAAAGCACGCGCGATGGCCACACGGCGGCGCATACCGCCGGAGAGCGCACGCACGGGGCGGTCAAGCGCATCCCCAAGGCCAAGCGCCGCGAGGCATTCCACGATCACGGCGCGCGCCGTTTTTTTCGGTGCGGCGATGGCCACGTTCTCGATAGCGGAAAACTCGTCACACAGCCGATCCTCCTGGAACACGGCGCTGATGCGGTTGGGTAGCCCCTCGATCATGCCGCTATCCGCCTTTTCCAGCCCGAGCAGGATGCGCAGCAGCGTGGTCTTGCCGCAGCCGGATTCCCCCATGATGCCAAAGATGCTGCCGGCGGGGATCACGATAGAAAATTTGTCCAGCACCACCTTATCGGCAAAGCGCTTGCATAGGTCCTTGATCACAATATCCTTCATTTCCGATACCCCCCAAGCAGCAGGCGCAGGAGCGCTGCCACCAGCTTTTCACACGCCAGGCTGCCCAGCACGATGATCAGCGTCCATGCAAAGAGCGCCGGCGTATCTAAATAGAGCTTGGCGTGATACAGCTCCATACCGATCGAGCCATCCGGCATGCCGATCAGCTCGGCGGCCACGCCGGATTTCCAGGCAAGCCCCATAGAGGTAGCGGCGGCTGACAGCAGGGCCGGGCGCACCTGCGGGATATAAATGCAGCGCAGGCGCTGCCCAAACGGCACGCAAAAGACGCGTGCCATTTCGTTTAGCTGCTTATCTGTCGCGTGCAGGGCGGCCAACACACCGTTATACACGATGGGCAGCACGATCAAAAAGGAAATAAAGCCCGAAAGCGCGGCAGAGGAAAACCACAGAATAGCCAGCACCACAAAGGATGCCACCGGCACCGAGCGAATGGTGATCATATACGGATACAGCAGGATCTCAACGAAGGGCAGCCTGGCCGCCACCACCGCCAGCAGACAGCCAAGCACCAGGCCGGAAAAAAACCCGACCAGCACACGGCTGAGGCTATACAGGAAGATGGAAAGAACAGGCAGCTCCCGAAGGATCTCAGCCAGACGAAGCACCACGTCGATGGGCGAGGCGAAAAACACCTGCTCGTTGATCAC
>JAZQVK010000187.1:0-4517 GCA_045631765.1 Eubacteriales bacterium | reverse complement strand
CCCAACTCCTTGGCTCACAGAACGACATGGCTACGATCCGACTTGACCCCTCCGGCAGAACCGATATGCGTACCATGATGACACCCGAGACCATTCAGCACAACTGTGATTGCTTCAAGCACCAGATGGAGCGCTTTATCGAGTTTGGTGAAGGCAAGGCCATGATGGTGAACAATGCTGATTGGCTGCTCCCGCTGAACTACGTTGAGCTGCTGCGCGAGGTTGGCGGCTGCTTTACCGTAAACCGCATGCTGGCTGCCGAGTGCTATAAGCAGCGCATGGAGCGCGGTCTTTCCTTTATCGAATTTAACTACATGATCATGCAGTCCTACGACTTCTATTATATGTTCCAGAAGTACGGCTGTAATATGCAGTTCGGTGGTGATGACCAGTGGTCGAACATGCTGGGCGGTACCGAGCTTATCCGCCGTAAGCTGGGCAAGGATGCCTACGCCATGACCATCAACCTTCTCCTCAATTCCGAGGGTAAGAAGATGGGCAAGACGGCCAAGGGTGCCGTATGGCTTGACCCCAATAAGACCTCGCCCTTTGAGTTCTACCAGTATTGGCGCAACGTAAGCGATAGCGACGTGATGAAATGCCTGCGCATGCTGACCTTCCTGCCCTTAGAGGAGATCAACGCGATGGAGCCTTGGGTAGGCACCGGCCGCATCAACGAGGCAAAGGAGATCCTCGCCTTCGAGCTGACCAAACTTGTGCATGGTGAAGCAGAGGCTACCGCCGCGCAGAATGCCGCACGTGCACTCTTCTCGGCCGGTGACGCCGCCGATATGCCCACCGTTACGGTTGGTGAGGCTGACCTGGTTGACGGCAAGATGGATATTCTCGCTGTGCTGGTCAAGGCAGGCTTGGTTCCTTCCCGCTCTGAGGCACGCCGTGCGGTAGAGCAGGGCGGCGTAACGGCAGACGGTGAAAAGGTTGCCGACATCCGCACCGCCTACACGGCAGACGATCTGCGCGAGGGCAAGGTGTTCCGCCGCGGCAAAAAGAGCTATAAGAAGGTTGTTTTTGAATAAATATCGTTTAAGAACGGCACGCGTAAATCGCGTGCCGTTCTTTTTTTGCAGAGGGCAGAGCTATCGGCTTGCCGCACGCTCAAAACACACGGATGCCCTCCAAAACGGTTTTTTGCAAAAAAGATGAGAATTTCTCTTGCAATTTTTTTGAAGTATGCTACAATGAAAATGAATAACTGTCAAACGGCAGCTTATCAATACCAAAAAAAGAGAGGAGTTATTATGAAACGCATTGCACTCACACGTGCTCGTCGGCTTTCCTTCCTGCTCATGGCAGTCTTGCTCTTAGCCGGCATAGCACTCGGCGCCCTGCCCGCCGCGGCGGCTGAAACAGCCCCCTACCAGGCAGAATTTTACGCAAGCGGTCAGCTGATCGCTACCGTACCGTTTGACCCGGCCACCGGCATTCAAGCCGTGATCGAGGTGCCGCAGGTAGAGGGGTACGTTGGCGAATGGAAAGGCTATACGCTGACCGATGCCGACATTCGCATTGAGGCTATTTACACACCGATCGAGGGGGGCTGTGCCATCTTCGATGACCAGGCAATTATCTTCTGCCTGCTGCTGCTGATCGGTATTTTGCTCATTACCGTGCTGATCCTTGTGATCCTTACGCTGTACGCCAGAAAAATCCTGCGCGCGCACGGTCTGTGGGGCAAGGGTGCCAAGGCAAACCAAGGCCAAACGGCCGAGGAAGCAGATGCTTCTGTAGATTCCGCCGCACAGCAGAACAGCAAAGAAAAGAAGGCTGAAAAGGCCGCAGAAGAAAAGAAAGAAGCCACTGAGGAGAAGAAGCGCTCATCAACCGGGGAGGCAACGGCAGCCGGAAAAAAATCTAACGCTTCCGTAGAGGAGAAGGCAGAGAATAAAGAGGCAGACTCTGACCTCACACCTGCGGAAGCGAGCGACAAGCAAGCAACCGCAAGTGACCCCGTATCTGCCTCCCAAAAAGACCGGACAGAAAAGAAGACTGATAAAAATCCGCGCGTTATTCCGATCGTAGCCGGTGATGGCAAGGACGAGGGCGGGGCTGAAAAGCAAGAAAAAACGGCGCCGAAGACCATGGCAGATGCCCTGTCCAGCATGGCCTCTGATGGGCGCGAGGACGAGATGTCTACCGTTTTGGTTGGCAAGGATGGGCGGCGTGTACAGATCAAATGTCGCCAGAGCTTCCGCGCTCGCATCATTTGCGCTTGCGATGAAAGCAAGGATTATTATAACGACCTAAAAAACTACCTGCTTTCTTACGAGGACGTCAGCGCTGCAGACAGCTTGAATTACGAGAGCTTCAACGGTGGCCGCCGCCAGCTTGCCAAACTGAATATTACCGGCAAAACGGTGATCCTGTTCTTAGCACTTGACCCCGCCAAGCTGGAGGGAAGCAAGTATAAGTACGATAACGTAGGCGACCGCAAGCGGTATGAAAAAACGCCCGTCAAGGTCAAGGTTCGTTCTGAGCGCTCCTTTAAGTGGGCCAAGGAATTGATTGATATGGCCATGGCGGAGGACGGTCGGCCGTTTGCTGCCCTGCGTGAAGAGCAGCACGTGCCGCGCGAAAGCCTTAGCCGCAGCGAGCTGATCCGCCAAGGGCTGATCCAGGTGGATGCGCGCGATATGGAAAGCGGCCAAAAGGTAGACGAGGCTACCGTTGTTCGCATGATCGAGGAAGGAGCCGTGCCGGAGGGCAGCCGCCCCGCAACGGAGGAAAGCGAGCAGAAGCCGGATCCCGGCGCGATCGCTGTGGGGATAGCAGCTGCCGTTGCTGTTGCGGCAGATGGCGACGAGGAAGAGGAGAGCCTTGAGCCGGTCGCTGAAGAAAGCGGGCTGGATGAGAGCTTTACCCTGGCCGATATGCCCATGATGGCCAACGTGTCTCTTGCGCCGGAGGAGGAGTTCATTCCTCACTTAGAGGCCGTAACTGCCGAAGAGGCCGAGGTGCTGGTCGAAAACGAGGTAGCTGAGCACCATATTGAGCATCACGTAGAGCCGGATGCACCGCGTGTAAAGGGTAAGCGGAGCTGTGGCAAGCCAACTGTGCTGAACGTTGATGTGCTGGATCAGGCCTATGCGTCGGGCGAACGCATTACCTTAGCCCGCCTGAAGGCAGATGGGCTGGTTCCTAAAAAGACCCGCTCGCTGAAGATCTTAGCACACGGCCGGCTGACGAAGCCACTTACGATAGAGGCCAACCGTTTCTCGCTGACTGCTGTAAAAATGATCCTTCTGACGGGCGGTACGCCTGTTCAGCTGGATTAAATGCAAAACCAATAGCCGGAGATTGCTTGTAATCTCCGGCTATTTTCGTTAAAAAGCCCCATTCCGTGCAGCAGATGGCAAAAGGGGCGGAAAAGTAGAATTACCTGCTATTTCTGCCGAAAGATTTCACTTCCTTTTTTGCCCCCTATTGCTTATAATAATAGCAAGGAAAGGAGGACTGCATGGAACTGATACGTATAAGCGACAGCAAAATTAAAATTATGCTGAACGCAGAGGATATGGCGCATTACGCCATTACTTCTGAGCTTTTGAATTATGAAAATACAGAAACGCGGCGCGTGGTATGGCAGATCTTAGATGAAGCCAAGCAAAAGACCGGCTTTGATGCCGCCAGCGACCGTGTACTCATACAGGTATATCCATCCCGCAGCGGCGGATGCGAGATGTACGTTACCAAGGTGCCGCCATCCCTGCCGCACCCGGCCGAGGAGCGAGGCGCACCGCGGCACGAGGGCAAACGTGCGCTATACGCATTTTCTTGCCTTTCGGATTTTTTGCATGCCTGCCGCCAGCTTTCCTGCCGCGAGGGCGTGCTGGAAAGCACCGCCTACGTAACGCAAGAGGGCAGCTATTATCTGCTGATAGAAGAGGGCGGGGCAGAGAGCCTGCCCGGCTTTGCCCCAGTGTATAGCCCGGCCGAGGAATATGGGGAGAGGATGAAAAACAGCGGGGCTCGCTTAGCCTACATAAAGGAGCATGCTACTTGTCTTTGTGAAAACGGGGCGGTAGAGCGCTTTGCGTCGCTATAGGCTATTGACAAAAATTCGTTCTCGTGGTATACTTGGGGGTATCAGGACGTTTTGAAAGGAACAAGGATATGAATTTTAATGGGATCGCGTTTGATACCTATTTCAAAAATTACCCGGATGAGAGCGGCTTTTTCGGCAAATACGGCGGTGTATACGTGCCGGATGAATTGAAGAAAGCGATGGAGGAGATCACAGATGCCTACTTTACCATCTGTAAATCCTCAAAATTCATTGCCGAGCTGCGCAAGATCCGCCGCGAGTTTCAGGGCAGACCTACGCCCATTTCTTATTTAGAGCGGCTTTCCAACAGCCTTGGCAACGTGCAGCTGTACGTAAAGCGTGAGGACTTGAACCATACCGGCGCGCACAAGCTCAACCATTGCATGGGTGAGGCACTTCTCGCAAAGTATATGGGCAAGAAGAAGGTTATCGCGGAGACCGGCGCGGGTCAGCA
>JAZQVK010000186.1:0-6535 GCA_045631765.1 Eubacteriales bacterium | reverse complement strand
GGCATTTATCAATCAGGTAGCGCGTCATGCTATCGGCCATAGAGAATTTTTCACCCGGGATCATAACAACAACGCGCCCTTCCTTCTTACAGGCACGCAGCTGTCGCCGTATCTCGCCGCGCAGGCGCGAGACCGATTTGCCAAGGCGCTCGTCATGGATAAATTTGATCAGATGCCCACCGCGCGCGCGCACAGAGGCCAACACGAATTCAACCTGCGTAAGAACCGTTTTGGTTTCCGGCAGGCCATCCGGGATCTCGATGGTATAGATCTCGTCAAAGGTATACGTCTCGTTCATTCACTTCACCTCTTCGCCAATCAAGCTGCTTTGTTACACGACCTGGAAAATGTAGAATTTCAAATACTCGGTTTCGCTGACGTTCCAAAGAATGGGGTGGTCAGGTGATTGCTGCCGCGCCTCGATCTGGCGCAACGAAACGCCCACGTCTGCTGCCGCATCATGCAGCATTTTACGGAACAGCGTCTCGGTCATGAAATGCGAGCAGGAGCAGGTGGCCAGGTAACCGCCGCGAGGCAGGAGCTTCATCGCCTTCATATTGATCTCTTTATACCCACGCATGGCATTTTTCACCGTGCTGCTGCTTTTGGTAAAGGCAGGCGGGTCGAGAATGATCAGATCATACTCGCGCTTCCCCTCCTCTGCCATGCCGGTCAGCAGATCAAACACGTCTGCACAAACGAAGCTCATGCGCCCATCCAAGCCGTTACGCACGGCATTGGCCTTGGCTAAGGCCAGCGCATCGGCCGATACGTCTGCCGCCGTTACGTGCATGGCGCCTGCCTTGGCCGCATTCAGGGCAAAGGCGCCCGTGTGCGTAAAGCAATCGAGCACGCGCTTGCCGGGGCACAATCTCGCCACGGCGGCACGGTTATATTTCTGGTCAAGAAAGAAACCGGTCTTTTGCCCGTGGATATAGTCTACGTCATAGCGGATACCGTTTTCCACGATCTCAACGTGCCCGTCCAGCTCGGTGGCAAGGCCGGGCATGGCATAAAAGCCTGTATATTGCTGCATACCCTCCAGTTCGCGGATGGCCACGTCATTGCGCTCGTAGATCGCGCGCACCGGCTCACCCATTTCAGAAAGCACCTTGACGAACAAGGAAAACAGCAGATCCTTTCGTTTTTCCATACCAAGCGAAAGCGTTTGCACGACCAGAATATCACCAAAGCGATCCACCGTCAGCCCCGGGAACTGATCTGCCTCACCAAATATCAGGCGGCAATTGGAAAAATCCTCACCCATTACCGTTTTGCGGTAGGCAAAGGCGTAGCGAACGCGGCGCTCGAAAAACGCCCCGTCAAACTTATCATTCGCGTTGCGCGAAAGCAGCCGCACGCGAATCTTGGAATGGTCGTTGATAAAGCCGGTACCGATAAACCTTTTCCCCTCGGTATACACGTCTACCAGCTCGCCGTTTTCTACCGGCTCTGAAAGCGAGGTGATCTCCTCGCCAAACACCCACGGGTGCCCGGCACGCAGGCTCTTTTCAGCCTTGCGGGTCACCGTCACGTATGGGAAATTTCTATTCTCCATCTTTATTGTCTCCCTTGATTTGCAAAATCAAACACAACGCGCTCTCCCTCAATGCGCAGGGCGGCATCAAAGGGCTTGCCCGCCTTGCTTACAAAGCCCTCGATCTTAGCGCTACGCCCCGTTTCCAGCAAGAGGCGCATATTGGAGGGCGAGATCACACGGCCGCAAATGACCATATTGACCGAGAAGCGGCAACCTTTTTCTTTATATTCACGGCAGCCGTAGCCAAAGGTGGTGCGCCGCACCTCGCCACCGCAAAGTGGGCAGGTGCCAACAGCCTCGCCAAACAGGCCGATATCGGTATCCTTTTCGGGCGGCATAGGTGTTTTCTCAAACACGGCGGCGATCTCTCGCTCAGCCTGCTTGACGCTTTCATCTACCGTAATTTCGCCACGGTAGACCTTTTTTAGTGCCCTGCCAAGCTCGGAGGTCTTATACTTATCCATGCTGATGCCAAGCCGCATGATCGATTCGATCAAGAACGCGCCACCAGGCAGTAGCTTATATATGTCCTTTTCCAGCTTGATGTACTCGCTCTTTCTGGCGTTATCAATAATGCCGGTTCTGGTCGCCTCTGTCCCCAGCTCAAGACCTTCAAAAATAGCGCGATAATCCTCGCTGTCATCCTCCGGCGCGCCGGCATCCGTTTCTTTTCCCGCCTCGGCAGCGGCAGCCTTATCATCCTTAAACGGGTTTTTCAGATAATTGTTCAGCGTTTCAATGGTATAGTGGCGCGGCGGCGTTGTTTGTTTTTCTACCGGCTTAAAATCCACGTTCACCGTGTCGCCCTTTTTCAGCTCCGGCAGCACCTTGTCCTTAACGGAGGCCTCTTCATACTTCGTCCATCCCTTTTCAAGGATCACGGTGCCGCGCAGGGTAAATTCTTCCCATTTATCAACGTTGATCTTGATCTCTGAGCGCACGCATACGCATGGCTCTGCACAGAAAACGGCCACAAAACGGCGAAGCACGGTAGAATACACCAGCTGCTCCTTCTCTGTCAGTTTATCCCTTTGCGGAATGCGATAGGTAGGGGTCAGGGCGGAATGCGATTCGATCTTGCTATCGTCAAAAATCGTTTTCCCATCCTTAAAGGTAACGGGATAGCCCAGCTTTTCAATATTCTTCAGAATATCCTTGATCTTTCCCTTTTCGGCTGTAGCAAGATATTCTGAGTTGGTACGCGGGTAGGTCAGGTAGCCGTCCTCGTACAGCTTTTGCACGATATCCAGGCTTTCCTGCATCGACATTTTATACTTTTTTCCAAGAAGATTCTGTAATTTGGTCAGTGAAAACAGCTTGCCGGGGGCAAGCGAATCCTTTTTATTTTTTACAGAAGATACGGTCGCGCCGATCGAATTATAAAAGGCGGCAGCCTTTTCGGCACGAGCTGCCTGCTCCTTCGGGAAGCGCAGCTTGCTGTTCAGCTCCACCACCTCGCCCTTTGTTTCGGCACGGCTGGCAATGGAATAATAGGTCTGCGGCACGAAATGCTCGATCGCCTTATCGCGGTCATAGATAGCCTTTACAATCGGCACGATCACACGGCCCACGCGCAGCAGGCTACCCGTCTTCAGGGTGGCGTAGCGTGTTAAATTCACGCCGTATAGCCAGTCGATATAGGTACGGGCGAAGCCCTCTGATGCTAAGTTCTCATATTCGCTTTCTGGGTGCATATCCTCGGCCGCGGCACGAACGGTTTCTGGCGTTTGATCCGGCAGCCACAGGCGGTAAAGCGGCTTTTCACTGTGCAGGGCGTGCGAAATGCACAGGCGAACGATGATCTCGCCCTCTCGGTCTGCGTCCCCCGCGTTGACGATCGCCTCTACGTCCTCGCGGTTACAAAGCGCTTCTATAATGCTAAACTGGCGAGCAACGCCGGCATCCGGCTTTTTATCATCCGTCTGGCGTAGGTGAAAACGAAACTCGCCGGGAAAGCAAGGAATATTCTCCATCGACCAGCGGCCATCCTCGCGACCGGGCTGATATTCTTCGATATCGGCCAAGGAAAACAAATGCCCAAAGGCCCAGGTAACCAAATAGCCATTCCCTTCTAAATACCCATCACGGCGCACGTTCGCCCCCAGGGCGCCGGCAATATTTCTTGCCAGGCTTGGCTTTTCAGCAATGATCAGCTTCATGGCTCCCCCTTTCTTGGAAAGAAAAAAGAAACGGGAAATGCCGTTTCCTTTTTCACCTCAAGCAAATGCGATCACTTTTCTTGCCGCTCACCCGCGATCTGGTCGATCGTCGTAGCATCAGAATGCTTGATCTGCTTCCACTTCGCTTTTACAAAAATTGCAACTACGTTGATCGGAATACCCGTTATAATAAATAGCGGGAAGGTAAACATATACCGTATTTTTCTGGCGGTAGAGCCATTGATCTTCTTCCACTCAGTAATCACGGTCAGCATACCAAGAAAGAAGTTAACGAAATAAATACTACCAAGCGACACGATCAAGGATTGCAAAAAGTGGCTAAAATCATACCCATCTACAAAGGCAAGTGAATATACCATCGTAAGAGCGGAAACAGCACCGAATACCGCCAGTAGAATGTTCGGCATGGTAGACATGACCTCATCAAAGCAAGAAAAGCCACAGCGCTTGGTAAACATGCCGCGCAAAATACAGCCACCCCGCTTTAAGAACGCCTGGAGAAAGCCCTTTGTCCAACGAATGCGCTGGCTCCAGGATTGACGGAACTTAGTAGGCTGCTCATCGTAAAAGACGGCATCATGACAGTAGCCGATCCGATCGCCCTTGGAGATGCGATCCATCGTAAATTCCAGGTCTTCCGTCAACGTATAATACGGCCAACCGTCATTCTCATTGATAATATCGCGGTGAACAAGGAAACCGGTACCGGATACCGCACAGCTGCTATGAAGGATCATGCGGGCGTTGTTCATATGCCGCGCCTCACGCAAAAACATAACGCCGTAGCCGGCCGTTACCCAGTTGTGGCAGAAATTCTTGGAATTGCGGTAGCTGGTAACGATGCGATAGCCGTTGGAAAAAACGGTATTCATCTGGCGGATATAGTCAGTAGAAAGAAGATTATCGGCATCAAAGACGAAATAGCCGTCGTAATATTCCTTCCCCTTATCGGCACGCAGCCTGGTAAGCAGCTCGTGCATGGCATACCCTTTGCCGATGTGGGTCATATCATGCCGCTCGTACACCGTAGCGCCGGCAGCCTCGGCTACACCGCGGGTGTTGTCGGTGCAGTTATCGGCAAGCAGATAAATATCGATCAGCTCGGCAGGGTAATCCTGCTTTTTAATACTGTCGATGAGCTGAGCAACCACAGACTCTTCATTTCTTGCACAGATCAACACCGCATAGCGATGTGCCTTGCCGGTAGCAAAGCGCCGCGAAGGAAACAAGATCGAAACTAAGATATAAATATATTGATACGCCGACAGGGCGCAAAACAAAAGCACGATCACGGAGTTTAGGTTGGTGATCAGTTCAGCTTCCATGCTTCGGCCTCCTATGTATATTCATCTTATTAATTATAGCACAGGAACGCGAAAATGTCAATAGAGAGCGTATTTTCTATTTTTCAGCCTCTTGACAAACAAAGCACATCTCGCTATAATATAAATAGTCGAACAAAATCAGGAGAGCAGCATGAAAAAACGCATTCTTTCCCTACTGCTGGCCGCATGCCTTTGTCTTCCGCTTTTTGCGTGCGCCGGGCAGGATACCACCACCAATATTTATTTTTCTATTCATGCAGACGAGGTGCCTGCGCTTGGAGACAGCGTAACGTTGCCCGCTATTGACAGAGATATTTTCTTTCCGCTCTACCCATTAGAAAAGCAAGACGTGCTGCATGCCATTGCCTATGCCTGCAACGTGCTGGGCTACGAATGCATCCGCGATGGAAAGTATAGCGAAAATCTGGTCAGTATCGAGGGGCGCACCAACGGTGAAAACAGCTATTGGGTCATCGAGGGCAAGGATGAAAGCGGCAAAGCTATCCCCCTGAAGTTGGACAGCGGTCTGCGCAACGTATATTCCATTTCCATTACGTATATCAATCTAAATAAATAAAAGGAGAAAACACCATGAAAACTGTATTTGTACGCCTGTCTACCATCGAATCGATTCGCGACTTTGTATCAACGGTTCTGTCCTTTGATTATGATATCGATCTGCGCTCCGGCCGCTATCTGATCGACGCCAAATCCATTATGGGCATCTTCAGCCTGGATCTGCTGAACCCCATCGAGCTGATTGCTCACACCGACAGCCCCGAGGCTCTGCTTGAAAAGCTGCAGAAGTATATCGTAGAATAAGGCAGAGCGAAAAAAGCAGCCGCGTATGGGCCGTACTCTTAAGGACAGTTTGGAAAAATCGGATAGGATTATAATACCTACCGACGGGAAAATTACAAACCGTGTTGATGCAAGGAAACAATCATGGAATTATTTGAGTTGAAAACCAAACCTACGATTAACTTAGCTGTTTTCGAGCGTATGAAAGGAAAGGCTATAGATTTGCTATCTAATGCCGAGCACGGTCAATACACGCAAGCTATTGTTCTGCTTTCTATTTCCGGAAATGAGTATGGAGCAGTAATAAAAAATGCATTGTCTGAAGAAAAGACGGATGAAGCATTTTTGATTCAAATAATAAAGGATGCAAAAGATACCGAGATATGTTGCGCTTTATGTATGTGGTATGACAATTCTATAGCCATTCCTTCATTTGCATTTAGAGAACTGCTTTTCACCATAAACCCCAAAAATTCCGAAACTTTGCTTTTTGTTATGACGGCAGACGGAGTTTCCGGAATAAAATTGTCCAAAACAATGGAATAAAAGCATCCCGGCAGACTTCAAAATCTGTCGGGATTTTTTCATCCCAATGATAGTTTGATTTTTATCTTCTTTTCCTTGCAAACACTGCATTTGTAGCCACAAATACAAAAACACGGCATATCGCTTTCGAGATATGCCGTGTT
>JAZQVK010000185.1:0-8944 GCA_045631765.1 Eubacteriales bacterium | reverse complement strand
ACCGTTTCCCGCGGTATCCGTTGCCCCATCATCAGAGAAGGGGATGACCTCGCCACCATCGTCACCGAAAGCGTGCTGGAGGCTGCCGAGAGTGAAGGCTTTGCATTGCGTGACCGTGACGTAATTTCTATGACCGAGTCGATCGTGGCTCGGGCACAGGGCAACTATGCCTCTGTAGAGGATATCGCCGCAGACGTGAAGACCAAGCTGGGCGGTGGTACCATTGGTGTTATATTCCCCATTCTCTCGCGTAACCGCTTTGCCATCTGCCTGCGCGGTATCGCCATGGGCGCCAAAAAGATCGTCTTGATGCTCAGCTACCCCTCTGACGAGGTAGGTAACGAGCTGGTCAGCCTGGATAAGCTGGATGCGGCCGGTGTTAATCCGTACAGCGACGTGCTCTCGCTTGAAAAGTACAGAGAGCTCTTTGGCGTGAATCGCCATGAGTTTACCGGCGTTGACTACGTGGAGTATTACGGCAATATCATTCGTGAGGCAGGTGCTGAGGTAGAGATCATCTTTGCCAACCAGCCGCGTGCCATTCTGAATTACGCTGACCACGTTCTCACCTGTGATATCCACACCCGCGCACGCACCAAGCGTATCCTGCTTGCCGCCGGTGCCAAGGCTGTTTGCGGTCTGGATGATATCATGACCTCCTCGGTCAACGGTAGCGGTTATAACGAGAAATATGGTCTCCTTGGCTCTAATAAGTCGACTGAGGATAAGATCAAGCTCTTCCCGCGTGAGTGTAAGGATCTGGTGCTGGAGGTGCAAAAGCGCGTTCTGGATGCCACCGGCAAGCACGTAGAGGTCATGGTCTATGGCGACGGTGCCTTCAAGGATCCCCAGGGTAAGATCTGGGAGCTGGCTGACCCGGTCGTTTCTCCCGCCTTTACCGATGGCTTGATCGGCACCCCCAACGAGCTGAAGCTGAAGTATCTCGCCGATAACGATTTTAAGGATCTCTCCGGCGAGGAGCTGAAGGCTGCTATCTCGGCCAGCATTCGCGAGAAGAAGAATGATCTGGTTGGTAACATGGCCTCGCAGGGAACCACCCCGCGTCAGCTCACCGATCTGATCGGCTCGCTCTGCGACCTGACCAGCGGCTCGGGCGACAAGGGAACTCCCGTTGTCCTTGTTCAAGGCTATTTTGATAACTATACCAACTAATAAAAACGTGCTTAGCGCGGCAGCCACTCATGGCTCCTCGCTAAGCACGTTTTTTATTCGTGGCATACCGTTTTCTGCGGTGAAATGCCGTGCTCCTTTTTATACATGCGTGAAAACTGCGCTGGGTCGGTATAGCCGCACAGCAGCGCGGTCTCGCGCACCGTGTAGTGCCGGTCTCGCAGCAGCCGCTCTGCCATTGCCATGCGATATTGCCGCAGATACGTCTCGGCAGATACGCCAACGTGCCGGCGGAACACCTTACATAGATAAGGGTGCGAAAGGTTCAAGGCACGCGCCAACTCAGTCATGCGCAGGGTCGGCTCGCTGTAATGCAGCTCTAAGTATTCCTTGGCGCGCTCTGCGTAAAGGGATGAGGGTGGGGGCAGCTCCTTGCGCTGATAGGTATTCTCCAGCAGTGAAAAAATGCGGCATAGGCACCCCAGCAGATCATAGTAGCCTGTCGCTGCACGATCACGCGCGTCTATGGCTTCTGTTAGGATCTGCCCGATCTTATCTGTCAGATCTGAGCGTTTGATTACCGCTGCGCCAGCAAAGCCCAGCCGCGCAAAAAAGGCGCCTGCCTCGGTACCGTCCATGCTGATGCCGCAGTATTTCCAAGGGCTCTCGCGGCAGGGGTAGTAGCGCATCATATTGTCAGCCGCGATAAAGAAAACGTCACCCGGGGAGAGGTAGCACGGCTTCTCATCACCCGTGCCAAAATATCCGTGCCCATCGATAACGTAGTGCAGGCTGTAGGTCTTGTGCATGCGCTTGTTGTAGATCGGCCTGTCAGGTGGATAAAATTCTCCTGTAAAATCATCATACCAAAGCTTGATCTTTTGTCGAAAAAAGAGCGAAGGAATGTCTGCTGTCAGCAAAAACGGCTCTGTTTTGCTTGTATTCATCTTTCTTTTCCTCCGTTTCCTGTTTAACTGGTGGTATAAGAATACCATGTTTCCATTCGCCTGTCAAGTCAATAGGATAAAAAAACACAAATAAAGGCAAAAATCCCTCATCACTGCGCGCGGCACGCATGCTACAATAAAGAAAAAAGGCGAACGCCGAGGAGGTTTTTATGTTAGATATCAATCGTATCCCGCCCGAAGAGCTTGGCAAGGGCAGCAGCATTCATCTTGACGTGTGCGACACCGAGCAGGATCTATACTGGAAGATGGCTATGGAGGTTCTCTCAGTCATCGAGGAGAACAACCGCCGCGGCGAAAAAACGCTGATGGTTGTGCCCTATGGCCCGCTTGGCCCCTATAGCCGCCTGGTTTATCTTGTCAATAAGCACCGCATCAGCCTGCGCAACTGTATTTTTATGAACATGGACGAGTACTTGACCGATGACGGTAAGTACATCGACAAGGATGATCCGCTCTCCTTCCGCGGTGGCATGGATCGCATTTTCTATAGCCAGATTGATGACGAGCTGAACGTTCTGCCCGAGAACCGCTATTTCCCGGATCCTGAGGATCCGGAGGTGCTTACCCGCCTGATCGAAGAGGTTGGCAAGCTGGATATGGCCTGGGGCGGTGTAGGCATCAACGGTCACTTCGCCTTCAACGAGCCGCCGGAACCCGGTGAGGCCTGCACGAATGAGGAGTTCCTCGCCCGCAAGACGCGTGCGCTTCCCATCTCGCGCGAGACCAAGACCATCAATTGCTTCATGAACTGCGGTGGCGACCTGGAGGGCATCCCGCATCTGTGCGTAACGGTTGGCATGCAGGAAATGTTCCGCGCCCGCCGCGTGCGCATGTGCATGCCCCGCGATTGGAATGCCGGCGCCCTGCGTAAGGTACTGCATGGCCCTATTGATTGCCACGTTCCTTGCTCGCTCTTCCGTAACCATCCGGATGCAACGCTGTACGCCGCTCGCGTGGCTACCGAAGCAAAGGTGGTTCCTGAGATCCGCATTTATAACAAATGAAAAAGCTTGCCTTTGTCGGCGGAATCGTTGTTCTGCCGCATAAAGAAGTAACCGGCCACGCCGTCATCGTGGAGGGTGAAAAGATCGTGGCGATCCTGTCGGAAAACGATCTGCCCGAAAATATCGAGCGTATTTCTCTTGACGGCGACTATCTGCTGCCCGGCTTTGTGGATATTCACGTGCATGGTGGCGGCGGTGCCGACTTTATGGATGCCACGCCCGATGCCATGCGCACCGTGGCCGCGACCCATTGTGCCCACGGCACCACCTCGCTTTGCCCCACCACCATGACCTGCCCAAACGAGCAGCTTTTCGCCTGCTTTGATGCCTACCGTGAAACGGTGCGCAAGGGAACCGGCAGCGCCGATTTTCTCGGCTTGCATTTAGAGGGGCCTTATTTCGCCTCTGCCAACCGTGGTGCGCAGCCAACAAAGGGCGACCGCGTGCCTACCGTGGCCGAGGTTGGTGAGATCCTTGCCCGCGCCGGCGGCATCATCGCGCGGTGGGATGCCGCGCCGGAGCTTGACGGCATGCAGCGCTTTGCCGCGCAGGTCAGGGAGCAGGGGATCTTGCTGTCGGTTGGCCACTCGGTTGCCACAGCAGAAGAAACACTTGCCGCTTATGCGGATGGCTTTACCCACGTCACCCATATGTATTGCGCCACCACCACCGAGCATAAGCGCGGTCAGGTCGTGCACGGCGGCATCGTTGAGGCCGCCTACTTAGAGGATGGCATCACCATCGAGCTGATTGCCGATGGCAAGCATATCCCTAAGGAAACGATGCGTCTTGGCTTCCGCTTGAAGGGGAAGGACAGCCTGGCGCTCATCACCGATGCCATGCGTGCTGCCGGCACCGATCTGCAAAGCACCATGCTTGGTGATCGCAAAAACGGCGTGCCCGTTATTATTGAGGAGGGCGTTGCTAAGCTACCGGATCGTAGCTCCTACGCCGGCAGCATTGCCACCATGGATCACGCCTTGCGCGTGGTGCACGGCCGCTACGGCATTCCGCTGTGCGATACCGCGCGCGCCATGTCACTCACGCCCGCGCGCCTTGTCGGCGCAGATGACCGAAAGGGCAGCATCACCCCCGGCAAGGATGCCGACCTCGTGATTCTCACCCCCGATCTCACCGTCCGCCGCGTCTTTGTCCGCGGCAGGGAATTTCAGCAATAAGAAAAAACGGCTCATCTGAGCCGTTTTTTCTTATTGCATTCTGCCAATAAAGAACATTTTGTATAGCGATTCCTTGAGTGGCTTGATGATCTCCAGCAGGATCAGCAGCATGCCCAGCACGAACAGCGAGGCGCAGGAGAAAACAGACCAGATAATCGGCGAGGAAACGCCGAAGGTCAGGCGGATCAGAAATTCAAGCAAAAGCGTCCAGCCGCCAAGCAGGATCAGGCCGCCGCCGTAGATATACAGAAATTTGCAATGCACGTAGCGGTGCAGCGCCACCACGGCCACCACAATGGCGCCCAGCGAAAGCGTGATGGGCAGGGCAAAGCCCCAATACCATTGCGCGTGTAAGGAAAAGTTGATATAGGCTAAATAGAGGGCTACCGCAGCCGTATCACACGGCAAGAAGATGACCGGGTGGCCGCGGCGGAACCAATACGGTAGGATCAAGCAGATATAGGAAAGCAGCACAGCCCCAGCCACGTACCCCGACCAGGAGACCTGCCCATGCCAAAAAAGCTCAAAAATAACGGGCAAAAACAAGGGCAGCACGTACAAGATCGTGATGACAAACAGCAAACCACGGCGGTTAAATTCCTCAGAGGGGAAATCCTTTTGCGGATAGCAGGGCTTTGCCGGCTCTATCGGCAGGTCGGGGTGGTACACCCTGGTGCCGCACAGCGGGCATGCGCCCTGCCCGGGTGAGAGCTCTACGCCACATTTGATACAGTACATACTTATCTCCTTATCTGATATTACTCTCTACCACCGGGTGTATATCCAGCTCACGCAGAACGTGGTAGAGCGCGCGCTCCAGCACCGGCTCGCTGATGTTACGAATGATATTGAGGTTCATTTTTCCCGCATAGCTGATCAGGGAAGCATTATATGGCGCCGAGGCCTGCACGCCTAAAACAAAATCCAGCCGCTCCACGTGGGCAGAAAATTCGGGCGGTGTGATAACGGCGCCAAGGTTGGAAAGGCTAAAGCAGGATTTCTTTTCGCCTACGGCGTTGAAGATCATCTTCATCACAAAATCCTTCAAAAACAGCGGCATGGCTCTCAAAAACAGGCTGCGCTCGCTATTCACGTTGGTGGCGATCATGGCGGCCATGTTCTTCTTCGTGATCTGTAGCTTCATTTGATGGTGTACGATGTCGCAAAGCTCGTCAAAGCTGTATTCACCCATGCGTGGGTCAATGCCCGGGGTTGCATACAGCACAAAATTGCGCAGCGTGCGGGAGGGGAAGAGCTTGCGCAGGTTTACCGGGATCAGCACCTTCACCGGCCGCCAGCGGCGCGCGTTGCGCACGCGCCGGCGTTGAATACGGTCGGCAGCTTGTATCAGTGCCGCTGTGAGATAAGCGGTGACCGTCACGCCGCGCTTTTTCGCTTCTCCCGCTACTGCGGCGGCATCTAAGATAAAGGTGGTATTGGTCTTAAAGCCGTCTGCCTCTCGTTCGCCGGTAATGCGGAAGGCGGTGGTATCGGCACGGGAAACGGCGTGCGCCCCGGCATATTTGGGGAAGCAATCCTCAAGCTCCTCCTCGTCCGGTTCTTCAAGACGATCGAGGATGCCGTCGCCTGCCGGAGTTTTTATTCCGTATTTTTGGTACAGGTATTCGGCGATCAGCGTTTTTAGAAAGATCAAGCCACCGTTGCCGTCAGTCAAGGCGTGGAAAAATTCAACCGCGATTCGCCGGTCGTACACGATCACGCGGAAGGCGCATTGCCGAATATCGTCAAAGGGCATGCGCGCCAAGGGGTACGGCTTTTCCTCCATGATCTCCGGCGCGGCGGGAATCTCCTCTAAATAATACCAAAACAGCCCGCGCCGCAGGCGCACGGCGATAGAGGGGAAGCGCCGCACGGTCACGTCCAGTGCCGTGCGCAGCATATCCAGGTCAACGGCCTCGTCCATGGTGGCCGAAAGGCGGAAAACGTTGCTCCAATTGCGCCGCCGCGCGGCAGGAAAGATCTTGGCTGCATTATCCAGCATCATCCAGCGCAGCTTTTTCTGGTGGGGAACCTGCGTTTTGATGAATTTACGGATGCGCGAAAAATCCTTGGCGTGCTCTTTTAGGTCGTATAGCACGTAGCCGTGCCACATGCCGGGGGCAACGTACAGCTCGCTTTGACATCCGGCGGCAAGCAGCCGCTCGTGCATCAGCACGGCATCATCCAGCATGATCTCGTCTCCGCCCACAAGGATCAGGGAGGGGGGTAAACGGTCAAGCTCACCAAAAAGCGGAGAAATTAAGGGATTTTTCTTGGCAGACCGATCTTCTTCGATGTTTGGGTTGGTGCGGGGGAACCAATTCTTTCCCGATTGCGTGCTGCCGTAGATATAGCAATCAGCGTAGTACTTCAGCCGCTCCTTGGTCATCGAGGGGTCGGCCTTTTCGTTCACGGCATAGGATTCACCGCCGGCGGTCAGGTCTGTCCATGGGGAGATGGCAATGATACCGGCAGGCAGCGTCCACCCCTTTTCCTTTAAGCGAAGGCAAAGGGAGTAGCAAAGCCCGCCGCCGGCGCTTTCACCACACAGAATGATCTGCGAGGGGGCATACCCCGCCGAAAGCAGGTGCCCATAGGCATCCAGCGAATCGTCAAGCGCGGCCGGGAAAGGGTTTTCCGGCGCCAGGCGATAGGCGGCGCACAGCACGCGAATGCCGCACTTGGCCGCCAGCATCGAGCCAAAGCCCTTGGCGTACTGCAGGCTGCCGGAGGTAAAGCCACCACCGTGTAAATATAAGATAACGCCGTTTGATACCTCGTCCTGCGGCCTAAGCCAAGCGCAGGAAAAGGCGCCAAGCGTAAATTCCTCTTGCACGATCTCACTTTTGTGCGGTGCCGTCATCAGGCGGCCGATCGCCTCTTGCCCGCGGCGTGCCGTGGTCAACGAGCAGCTCGCGATAAAGGGCTTTAAGAGCGAAAGCTGTGAGCGTAAAAAGTTTCTTCCGGGCTTCATCGTCTTTCTTTCTGTGAGTTTTTTTGTTATATTATACCACATTTTTTTCTGAAAAACAATACCGCCGTTGTAATGCCTCTGCAAAACAGTATATGATGTATTTACTGCGTAAAAATCTGTAATTTTCGTCGATATCTTTATATTTCACGCAAAAAAATCACTTAATTTTCTCCGTGCTATTGACTTGCAAGGCAAATTGTGCTATAATCAACCTATCAACATTTAACCGGGAGGTTACGATCATGGAACACATCAAGACGATTGAGACCCGCAATCTGTGCGAGAGCGCAAAGAACGGCGGCTGCGGCGAGTGCCAGACCTCTTGCCAGTCCGCTTGCAAGACCAGCTGCGGCATCGCCAATCAGCAGTGCGAGAGCACCAAAGAGAGCAAGTAATTGCTGCATTGAAATGCCGCCGTTTCGGCGGCTTTTTCAATTCATTTTTTCAATACGTAAGGAGAAACAGATGATACATCAGTATAAGCTTGGTGGCTACAACATCGTGCTTGACGTTTGCTCCGGCGCTGTTCACGCGGTGGATGATATCGCCTATGATATGATCGCCTTGTTCGAGCAGGAGCGCCGCGAACGTATTCTGGCCGCCATGCTGGAAAAATACGGTGGGCGTGAGGGTGTAACGGAAGAGGATCTTGCCTCCTGCTATGACCAGATCGTCTCGCTAAAGGAAAGCGGCAAGCTTTTTGCGCCTGATAATTTTGAGCCGATGGCCGGCAAGCTGAAGGAAAAGACTGCCGGCGTGGTCAAGGCGCTCTGCCTGCACGTGGCACACACCTGCAACCTGAATTGTAGCTATTGCTTTGCAAGCCAGGGTAAGTACCATGGCGACCGCGCTGTCATGAGCTACGAGGTTGGCAAGCAGGCACTTGATTTCCTGGTGAAAAACTCAGGCAGCCGCCACAATTTAGAGGTTGACTTCTTTGGCGGCGAGCCGCTGATGAATTTTGACGTGGTAAAACGCCTGGTTGCCTATGCGCGCAGCATTGAAAAAGAGGCGGGCAAAAACTTCCGCTTTACGTTGACCACCAATGGCATGCTGATCGATGACGACGTGATCGATTTTGCCAACCGCGAAATGAGCAACGTGGTGCTCAGCTTGGATGGCCGCAAGGAAATTCACGACCGCTTCCGTGTTGACTATGCCGGCAAGGGCAGCTGGGAGACCATTGTGCCCAAGTTCCAAAAGCTGGTAGAGGCACGCGAGGGAAAGAATTATTATATGCGTGGCACCTTTACCCACGCCAACCCGGATTTCTTGAAGGATATCCAGCAGATGCTGGATCTGGGATTTACCGAGCTGAGTATGGAGCCGGTCGTTTGCGCAAAGGGTGACCCCTCTGAGCTGACGGAAGAGGATCTGCCCATCGTGATGGAGCAGTATGAGCAGCTGGCCGCGCTGATGCTCAAGCGTGATAAGGAAGGCAAGCCCTTTACCTTCTACCACTACATGATCGACCTGACCGGCGGCCCCTGCATCTACAAGCGGATCTCCGGCTGCGGCAGCGGCACCGAGTATATGGCTGTCACCCCCTGGGGCGACCTGTTCCCCTCCCACCAGTTCGTAGGCGAGGAACAGTTCCGCCTGGGCGACATCTGGCAGGGCTTCACCAACGACGCCGTACAGGCCAAATTCGCCGCCTGCAACGTCTACGCCCGCCCCGAGTGCCGGGAT
>JAZQVK010000184.1:0-16834 GCA_045631765.1 Eubacteriales bacterium | reverse complement strand
CCGACTTCTGGGCGTTGCCCTGTATCCCTCTGTCTCTTGGGCGGGGTTGTTCCCGGAGACGGTCTTTTGCCGCGAGATCGGCCCCTATACGCGAGAGACCTACGTCTATTACCGCCGCGCCGGCTACCTTTCGCGTGCCGCACGGGCGTTTCTTGCCTGCCTACGGGAGGCGTTTCCGACAGAGAAAAAGCCCGTAGATGCATAGGCGTGATACTCTTGTCGGAGTATCACGCCAGTTCTATTCGCCTCCCGGCGAGTGATATTGCTTTGCAGTGATATTCGGCTTGTGCCGAGTGTTATTCGCTTCGCGAGCTTTAGGCGAATAGAATATCACTGAAGCCGAAGGGCTTCAATATCACTGTCGCTGTGCGACAATATCACTCTTTGCGAAAGCAAAGAATATCACTCATATATAAAGCAAAAAAGAGAGGGCTTCACGGCAATTTTTAACCGTGTTGCTCTCTCTTCTGTTTTTTGGGCCAGTTTCACATTTGTTTTACAATTGTATTGGGCTATTATGCCCATACCCCTTATAAGATTTTTCCAACAAGGCACCCATAACGCATCTGCGGATCTTTCACATAAGGCTTCTTGGCTATTCCCGCATAACGATCACAGCGCCTCGAATACGGTGCTGGTAATACGGGGGGCGGCGCTTTCCGGCAGGTCGAAGGGGGGCACCACGTCATCCAGCCAGCGCCCCTCTACCCCCTCGATCTCAATACGGCCATCGGTGCTGACCGTAATGATGGCAGAAAGCGGCCTGTCGCTGAACCAGGTGTTTTGTGCTTGGTTTAAGGTGTTCACGGCGCGGTCATACTGACTGCCCGTAGGCTTTCCCTGCTCATCGTACTCTACGCAGGGAAAGGTGGTGCTGCCGTAATGAACGCAGGCGCGATCATTCGGCACCCACAGCGTATTACGCACGGTATGCACGTCAACATACACCACGCCATCCTTCCGCGCTACGTGGTCGGAATGCAGATGGCCGTTGCAGGCCAGCAAAACGGTGCCCGGGGCCAATCTGTTTGCCTTGTCAAACAGGGCTCGCACCTGCCCGGCAGAGGGCGAGGCGCTCCACGCATCACAAAATCCGGCGTGGGAGAAGACCAGGCAATGCAGCCCCTTGGCGGCTGCATCCGTCAGCACGCCGTCCAGCCACGATAGCTGCACGGGGTCCAGGGAGTGATGATACCGGGCGCCGGGCACGCTGCCCTCTGAGCCGGAGGGATAATGCGACCACGCCCCGGTGGCAACGTCCTGGAAATGGTTTGTATCGACGCATACCAGGCGAAAGGCACCCATATCGGTATAATAATACCCAATGCTACCGTCGCCGATCTGACCGTCTGCCGTGCCCCACGCGACGGCACGATTGTTCAGCAGGGGGGTTACCAGATCCATACGGTTGCCCTGCCATTCCAGCTCATGGTTGCCGTAGATGCCGTACACCGGCAGCCCATAGGGGTTTTCCAAATACGCCTGCGTGATCTCGGGGGAATGAATATAGTCATTGCTAAAATCGCCCAGGTGTATAGCAAAGGCCGCTTTGCAGCGGTCTGCCCGCTGCAAGACCGCCTCAAGATCGGAAACGGCGGTGATATATACGTCTTTTTTATAATGCAGGTCGGCAAATACGGCAAAACGAAGAGTTTCCTTTTTATCTGATTGACACATAGCAGACTCCTTTTTGTTTTTCAATATGACGCCACAGCCCCGGCCGAAATGCAGACGTTACAGGCCGCGGTCGGCCAGCTCGCGCTCGTAGGCGTAGGCGCGGGCGCTGTTGCCATAGGCAAGCAGGGCCTCGTTCAGGGCGAGTTGCAGCGTGTCTGCCGCTACAGAGGTATTTGCGATATAGCTTTCGATGCTGTAGGTCAGCGTTTGGCTATAGCGGTTGCGGCCGTAGGCGCCGGTACGCAAGCGCATATAATAGGTACGCCCCACGTTACCAACCGGGATCACGCCGGTCTGACAAACGGCCTTTTTCATGCGGATGGCCGTGGCGTTTTTGAAATCGGGAGTGGTGGAAAGCTCTAAGAAGAGGCTGGCCTCCTCTTTTTCATCATAATCCTCGTTACCGTAGACGAGGAAGGAAATACCGCCATCCAGCACCAGGCTGATGGCCTCGATGTGGGTGAGGATGGTGCTGTCATTCGCCTCGCTCAGGCTCTTGCAGCCGGTAAAGAGCTGGCCGCACGTTGTGCCGCAGGCAAGCTGCGCGTCACTCAGGCGATCGGTAACCGGCTCCCCGGTGCGGTAGGAGAAGTAGGCCTGTGCGGCGGCGCCAAAGGTCAGCATATCGGTCAGCATGCGGTTGCGCAGGCTGTTTTCACCGTAGAGCGCGGTGGCATAGTCAAGGATCGAGAAGCGCGTTACCTCGCCCTCGACCCGCGTACCGTCTGCCATGATCAGGTAGGGGCACAGGTACAGGGTATCTCCCATCTCCTTAGGCGAGAGGTCGGTGTAGGAATAGGTACAGGTGTTATCATCATTCGGCTTAGTCTGCAGGTCGATGGCATCCTCGCGCGTTTGCCCCTCACGCCAGAGCAGCAGGCCGTTCCCGATAGATTCGATATACGAAACGGCAGCCGCCGTGTAGAAGCGCACGCCAAAATCAGAGGAAAGTGCCATGCTGGCGCCGGTGATGGCAATTTTATCGTCAAGCGACTGGTAGCTGAGCGCCGGTGCCATAAAGAGCGGTGTGCTGCCGCTCTCCCCCTCCGGGCGGGAGAGATGAATGGCGATCACGTCGCCCCCCTTCAAGGCGAAGGGGAAGGTCACGCCGGCCAGCTCGGCCGCCGTGCCGGTGGCCATGTGCAGAGTTT
Source organism: Eubacteriales bacterium (assembly GCA_045631765.1). Classification (GTDB taxonomy): domain Bacteria; phylum Bacillota; class Clostridia; order Oscillospirales; family CAG-272; genus UBA1740. The sequence continues at coordinate 14,006 of JAZQVK010000184.1, read as the reverse complement.
TTGCCCCGTTTTGATAGAGCTGCACGGTATAGCGCTCGGCACTTGTTGTATCGGTAATGCCCAGGGAAAGCGTTACGCTACCGCTATAGCGCGCGGTATACAGGATCGCCGTATCATACAGGCTGCCCGGGCAAAGACCGGCAGCCGGCCCACCCTGGTAGGCGGTGGCCACGTAGCCCTCGCTCTTTTCCGTGCCGGGCAGCAGATTGCCCTCGGCATCGCTATTTTTCAGCAGCGTGTAATCGGCCGTGCCCTGCGGCGCGGTGGCATACTGCCAGCGCCCCTGCCAGGCAAGCAGGCCGCCTCCCTCGGCCGGGGCACGCAGCACGGGGTAGTGCTCGGCAAGGCCGGTGCCAATGGCATCTACCTTGGGCATAGAGGAATCAATAAAGGTGTAGGCCACGGAAAGATCAATATCCTTGGTGGTCATGCTATGGCCGGTGCGGGCCACAAAGCAGTACTGCACCCGGTCGCCCGTTTGCAGGCGCACGTCCTGCAGCGAGGAGGAGAGCATGCTGTCACTGCTGGCAGAGGCACCCTCGGCCGTTAGATTGTACCAATGGTCATAATTGGTCAGGCTGCCGCCGGCGGCAGGCCAGATCATCTTTCCATTATAAAGGATGCAGAACAGAATATCCTGCCCATCCGAGCTCTGGGTAGCGGTAATATTGCCCACGCGAATGTTCGCGCGGCCGGTGGCAGGTGCCTCGTAGGTGAAGGCGGTCACGGTGCCGCCGGCGGTGATCAGCACGCCGTTTTGCAGGTACAGGCCGCCGTAGGTCCATTGGTCGGTGCCGCCCTGGTTTAGGATACAGTAGGTAGGATCCAGCTTCGAGAACCTGGCATATTCCGTAGAGAAATCACGCGAATAGGAGCCAAGTGACCAGCCGCCACCCAGATTATCCTTTAAGAAATAGGCACCGGCAGAGCCGGTATAGGTGGGGAAATTCTCGCCCTGAAAATGGATGCGCGAGGTGCTGATGGCCTTGGCGCTCATCGTGCGGTAGGTCACGCGCGGGTAAGCAACGCTATAACCGCCGCCACCGCCCGTGCGGAAGGCAAAGGAGATCGTTTCCCCCTCCTCAACGGTGGCCAGCACAGCGTCCAGCGCGCGGTTGAGGGCGGCAGCATCGGTCTCAGCCGTTATGGTGTACCAAAGCGCCTTATCGTCAGCGGCGGCAAAATCAACGCCGGCAGTCGGGAAGGCCATGCGCTTACCAACGAACACGGCAAAGGAGTCGCCGGCTACCGGCTGGTAGCTATCAAGCGAGAAAGAGACGGTACCGCTGAGCGGCGCGGTAAAGCCGATAACGGTGGCGTAGCCCACGCCGGCGGCGGCGCGCATATTCATGCTGCCCCGCTCTACCGTGCCGGCCGGGGATTGCCATTGGTCACCGGTATCCTTGGTCAGCCAGGTATTGCTGGAGGAATTGATGTGCGTAAAGTGCTGGTAGCCGGTAGCGCTCAGGTAGCCGATGCTCCAGCCGCCCACGTAGGTGATCGAGCGCTTGGCACTATCAAACCGCAGCTTGTTTTCCGCATAGCCGCTGACAAGGGTCTCGCCCTCCCCGGGCAGAGGAGCCGGCAGCAGCGTAACGTCATTCATCGGTACGCCGGGCGAGGCCATGGTGGGAAGAACGTATAAAGACGAAGAAAGCAGCATAAGAGCCGCTAACAGTAAAGACAAAAGGCGACGGCGGTGATTTTTCATAAAATCCCCCTTCATATCATATCAATTACTCTTATTGTATCATTATCCTATAAAAAAGTCAAGACAAGGCGTAGAAAAGACATGGGTGCGGCAAAGAAATTGCCGCACCCGTGTTTTACATATGCTGTTCGGCGTAGCGCTTGATCGCCTCAAAGGAGGTGTCGCTGATCGCATGCTCGATGCGGCAGGCATCCTCAGCGGCGGTCTCCGCATCGACACCGATATGCGCAAGAAAGGCGCTGAGCAGGGTATGCCGCTCGTAGATCTTTTCGCCGATCTCGCGCCCGGCCTCTGTTAGCGTGATGAAGCCGCCCTCATCAACGGTGATATAGCCCCCCTGACGCAAAAGGCTCATCGCGCGGCTGACCGAGGGCTTGGAATAGCCCATGTGCTCACCCACGTCGATGGCGCGCACGCCGGGATTTTGACGGGAAAGAACGTATATAGTCTCTAAATACATCTCTCCCGATTCCTGTAATCTCATGATTCTTCCCCTTTAATAGGTGTTTTTCTTATCATAGCACATTGTCCCGCGCTTTGCAATCCTATTTTGAGAATTTGCCGGGGCGCACCATTGACAAGGCACCGTCTTTTCGTTATAATAGAGAAAAAAGCACCTGGCGGTGCTTTTTCCTGCCATCGTTTATGGTGTTTCCTGCTGCTCTAAGCGATACTTCATGGAAAGAGCGATATCCGCTATCATTTTGGCCGTATCCTCTACCCCTAAGACAGAGGAGTTGATGGCCAGGGCATAGTGATCATACTTGCCCCATTTTTGCCCGGTATAGAAATTGTAATACGTGGATCGGCGATGGTCGACCTTGTTCATCATATCCACCGCCTTGTTGCGCGGCAGATCATGCCGCTTCATGATGCGGTCGATACGACACTCTTCATTGGCGTAGACGAACACGCGCAACGTGCAGGGGTGGTCGCGCAGCACATAATCGGCACAGCGGCCGATAAACACGGCATCCCCCTCCTCGGCTAAATGACGGATCAAATCGGACTGTAGGTAAAACAGCTTATCGTTGATCGGCAAGTGGTAAGAAAGCGGCGAATGAAGCCCGTAGGAGTTTGAGCCCATAGCCAGGGTATACAGCAGGCTACCGGCGGCCACCTCATCCACGCGGTGCAAAGCATCCTCGCTCATGTTGCCGCGCTCGGCCGACATGGTGATCAGCTCGCGGTCATAGGTCTTACAGCCGAGCAACTCGGCAACCTTTTCGCCGATCTCACGGCCGCCGCTGCCGTACTGGCGGGCGATAGTAACGATTAAGTGATGAGACATGGCATCCTCCTTCTATGATGATGATCGCCTGTTTTTGTTCATTATACCATATTTTGACCATTTTGTAAAGATATTTTTGTGAAAAAGTTCCCGACATTCTTCGCGCATGCCGCAAAAAGGAGAAACCTATGCAGCCTTTCACCCCCACCAAGACCGAGGCCGAAGCGCGTCTGCGTACTGCGCTGCCACCACGCTTGCCCGACAGCCACAAGGGTAGCTATGGCAATGCCCTGCTCTATTGCGGGTCACGCACCTATACCGGGGCGGCCTGCCTGGCCGCCATGGGCGCCCTACGCGCGGGGGCCGGCATTACCCACCTGCTGGCACCGGAGGAGGCGCTGGCACCGGTACGCATGCACCTGCCGGAGGTGGTCTGCCACCCGATCGCACCGCTCAGAGAGGCACCGGCTTCCTTAGCCGGGGCCGACCGCCTTGGTGGCCGGCGCGGTGCTATTCTCATCGGCTGCGGCCTGGGGCGCGGCACGGGGAGCGAGGCGGCCGCCTTTTGCGAGGCACTCCTTGCCCTGCTCGGCACGCCAGGCCTGCCGCTGGTGCTGGATGCCGATGCGCTGAACATGCTTGCCGACCATGCTGCATCCCCGGCTTCATTCCTGTCACAGGCGGTGCGGCCGGTGATCCTGACCCCGCACCCTACCGAATTTTCGCGCCTGAGCGGTCTGCCGGTTGAAGAGATACAAAAGAACCGCGTGCATCACGCCACCGCGTTTGCGGGGCAGAGCGGCTGCACCCTATTATTAAAGGGGCACGGCACGGTGATCGCCACGCCTGAGGGGCATGCCACCGTGAACCCCAGCGGCTCGCCCGCCCTTGCCAAGGGCGGCAGCGGCGACGTGCTGGCCGGCGTGATCACCGGCCTCATAGCCGGCGGCATGGCTCCGGCCGAGGCAGCCTTTGCCGGCGCTTACCTGCACGGGCTGGCCGGCGAGCGGCTGGCCGCACGCGATTCAGCCTACGGCCTGCTTCCCTCTGATCTGCCCGCCGCAATCGCCGGGGAGCTATGCCGCATCACAAACGACCATAAATGATTAGGAGGGGTTCTCATGCTTCACACCATCACCCCCGAGCAGGCCGGTATTTCGGCAAGCCGGGTAGAAAAATTCCTGCGCGCATTAGAGCGCCACGGTCTGGTCATGCACTCGCTGCTGCTGGCCAAGGGCAACGGGCTGTTTGCCGAGCACTACTGGGCGCCCTTTGATGCTGATTTTTGCCACCGCATGTACTCAGAGACCAAGAGCTACGTAGGCATTGCGATCGGTCTTTTAGAGGCCGAGGGCAAGCTCTCACTTGACGATACGATCATCTCGCACTTCCCCGAGAAGCTGGAGCGAGAGATCCCGGCCGAGCTTGGAAAGCAGACCATTCGCCACATGCTGACCATGGAGACCGCCTGCCGCACGCCGTTCTGGTTTGCCACCGCCGACCCCGACCGCACGCACGAATACCTGAACGCAAGCAACATGCTGCGCCAGCCGGGCAGCCTGTGGGAATATGATTCCGCCGGCTCGCAGGTGCTTTCCTCGCTGGTGGAAAAGCTCTCCGGGCAATCACTCTTTGATTTCCTTGACGAGCGCATCTTCTCGCACCTTGGCAGCTTCCGCACCGCCACCATCCTAAAAACGCCGAACGGGGATTCCTGGGGCGATTCTGCCATGGTCTGCACCAGCCGGGATATGCTCTCGTTTGCGCGGCTGCTGGCAGAGGGCGGCATGCACGAGGGCAAGCAGTTGATCCCGCCCGCCTATCTGGCGGCGGCTACGGCCAAGCAGGTCTCGAACCACACCTACGGCTTTGCCGATCACCAATCGCAGGGCTACGGCTACCAGATCTGGCACACGCGCGGCGGCGGCTGGGCCTTCAACGGCATGGGCGGCCAGTTTACCATCTACCGGCCGGAAAAGGACGTGACCCTGGTCTGCACCGGGGATAACCAGGGCAACTCCGGCGCGGCAGCGCTGCTCTTTGCCCTGTTTGAGGAACTGATCTTAGACGAGATCGGCACCCCGCTGCCGGCAGACGAATCAGCCTGCGCCTCACTGGCCGCCTATAGCAGCGGTCTCAGGCTGGCGGTAGCAGACGGCACCCGTGAAAGCGCTGCGGCCAAAGAGATCAACGGCAAGGAGTTTGCCTGCGCGGCTAACCCAGCCGGGCTGATCCGCTTTGCCTTCCGCTTCCGCGAGGGGGGCGGCCTGTTTGCCTATGAAAACGCGCAGGGGCGCAAGGAGCTGCCCTTCTTCTTTGGAGAGAACTGGTTTGGCAAGTTCCCACAGGAGGGATATTCCGACGGCGTGGGCGGTGTACGGACGACGAACGGCTTTCTCTACGATTGCGCCATCTCAGCCGGCTGGATCGAGGAGCGCAAGCTGCTGCTGCGCGCGCAGATCATTGACCGATACTTCGGCAATCTGACGATCATTTTTCACTTTGCCGAGGACGGCAGCGCCACGCTGCATATGGAAAAGCATGCCGAGGCATTTTTAGATGAATACCAGGGAACCGTGCACGCGCATATGATCTAATTTTCTGAAAAGAAAAAATATAAATTTAACTTGCTTTTTCGACATATATGTGCTATACTTTATATAACATCTTTTCACTTTTTTAGAAACGACGATGGCCGGGGCGGCAAGCGCATCATGCTACTTTCCGCCGACCGGCGAGCCTGCTGCGACCAAAGCCTGTAAAAATTTGGTGGATTTTTGGAAAACCCCTTGACAAACGCGCAACAGTATGCTATCATATACTCGTACAAAGGGAGTAGTTCGCGGCGCTTGCGCCGTTCATCCGGTCGTCATAACAACTCGTACGAGTTCGGCTGGGTGTGTATCCTGGTAAATGAACGAGACTTTACGCATGCTGTGGCAATGTGTAGGGTCTTTTTTTGTACCAGTTTTCCCTTTCTACAGGTTTGCGCAAACCGAAAAAAATTATTTTATTAAAGGAGGAACCCCTATGCCACCCATTCTTGTTGCTGCACTTGCCGTAGCCGCCTTGATCCTGCTCATCTTCATTGCGGGCTACCTGAAGGCACCGCCGGATACTGCCTACATTATTTCCGGCATCAAAAAGACGCGCCGTATTCTGATCGGCCGCGCCGGCTGGCACGTACCGTTCTTCGAGCGGGTAGACCGCCTGTCGCTGAAGGTCATGCAGGTGGACGTCAAGACCACCGAGGCCGTTCCGACCAGCGAATTTATCAACGTGTCGGTAGACGGCGTTGCCAACATTAAGATCTCCTCTGACCCGGAGCTGCTTGCCCGCGCGGCTGAATCGCTGCTGGGCATGCGCCAGAATGACCTGACCAGCCTGGTCACGCAGGTGCTGGAGGGTAACATGCGCGAGATCGTTGGCTCGGTCGGCTTAAAGGAAATGGTGCAGGACCGCCAAGGCGTTGCCAAGAAGATCACCGAAAACGTTGTGCCGGATATGGAAAAGCTGGGTATTGAGGTGGTAAACTTCAATATTCAGAACTTCAAGGACGGTGCCGGAACCATTGAAAACATGGGTATCGACAACGTTGAACAGATCCGCAAGACGGCGCAGATCGCCAAGGCCAACGCCCAGCGTGATATTGCCATTGCTACGGCAAACGCGCAGGAGGAGGCCAACGCCGTTAAGGTAGAGGCCGAGAAGAAGATTGCCGAGCAGAATGCCGAGCTTTCGGTTCGCCAGGCAGACATGAAGGTGCTGGCCGATACCAAGCGCGCAGAAGCAGACGCCGCTTACTCGATCCAGGAAGAGAACCAGCGCCGCACCATTGAGGTTGCGCGTACAAACGCCGATATCGCGCGCAAGGAAAAGGAAGCCGAGCTGGCCGAAAAGGAGATCGCACTCAAGGAGCGCCAGCTGGATGCCGAGGTGCGCAAGCAGGCGGACGCTATGAAGTACAAGACCGAAAAGGAGGCCGAGGCGCAGCTGATCAAGCGCCAGAAGGAGGCCGAGGCTCGCCGTTACGAGATCCAAGAAGCCGCCGAGGCCGAGATGTACCAGGCTGTGAAGGAGGCAGAAGCGCGCCGTGCCGCCGCCGAAGCCAACCGCTACGCTATGGAGCAGGAGGCTGAGGGTATTCGCGCCAAGGGCTTGGCCGAGGCAGAGGCCATCGAAAAGAAGGCTGAGGCGCAGAAGAAGATGGGCGAAGCATCCGTGCTGGAAATGTACCTCTCCGCGCTGCCTGAGGTGGTTAAGAATGCCGCCGCACCGCTGGCACAGACAGACAAGATCGTTATGTACGGCGATGGCATCTCGACCAAGGTCGTGCGCGACGTCATGACCACCGCCAACCAGATCATGGAGGGCGTGAAGGAATCTACCGGCATTGATATTACCTCGCTGATCTCCGGCGCGATCGCCGGCTCTGCTGCCGCCAAGAACGCAGCTGAGAAGCAGGAATAATTCCGAGGGGATGCCGGCCCGCACGAGCGCGCCCCCATTTGCATCCCACACAAAAAACAACCGTTTCCCCCGCGGCTATGCCGCGCGGGTTTTTGTTTGATTCTGCCTGGTCGGGTGGGAGGGCGACCGACCAACGTCGGATACGCGGCACGCCTCATCCGTCAGACTGCGGCTGCCACCTTCCCCCGCCGGGAAGGCAACGGTGCGGCCCGTTTTGCGGCGCGCGCGATGCCCCCACTCTACGGCGGCAGGGGCGGGTAGCATAGCAGGGAGATCAATTAATGCCGCTGCGCGGTCACACCTCATCCGCCAGCCTACGACTACCACCTTCCTCTGCGGAAAAGGCAATGTGCGGAGTCACCTACGACCCGCAAAAACAAAAAACCCACAGGGGGATACCCTGTGGGTTTTACGTTTGATTATCTCTGCGAGCCGGGGCGGCCGATGTGCTTGGTCTGTGCCTGCTTCTTGTAAACGAAGAAGTAAACAACAACACCAGCAGCAGCAACTACAACAACGGCGATCAGGATCCACAGCCACAGCAGCGACTTAACAGGAATGGCTTCCTGTGCAACAAGCACGGTGCCGCAGACAGAACAGTGAGAGCCTTCAGTCTTACCCTCGGTGGAGTAGGTGGGCTCTACACGGGGATCGGTTACAGGCGTATGACTGCCGGTAGCCTTAATGATCTCCTTGGTGGTGTAGCCACAACCGCGCTGACACTCCTCATAGGCGTTCCAACCATCTTCCAGGCAGGTAACGGTCTTAGCGGCAACCTGCTTCAGATCGTGGCCGAGAGCGGGGATGGTCTCCTTAGTGCTGTAATCACAGCCCTCACGGGTACATTCCTCATATGCATCCCAACCGTCGGTGGTACAGGTTACAGCCTGTGCAGCAACGGGAGCCAGCACATGCTCGAGCGCAGGAATGACATCAGCAGGCTTGGTTACGAAACCACACACAGAGCAGGCTTCGCTTTCCGTTGCGCCGTCAACGCCACAAGCGGGGGCAACAGCCGGAACCGGTGCGGGCTTGTGAGCTTCCTTTGCATCGCCCATGGGCTTTTCTTTACAGGTCGGGCACTCGTAGGTGTTACCCAGACAAGGATACTGAGACTTCTCTACCTCGGTCAGCTTAGCGTGAGCGTTGAAGGAAGCCTTACCCTCGTTAGCGAGAGCGACCTTTACATAATCATATTCTGCATTTGCAACACAATCAGGATCAACCGCGAGAGTGATCGCAGTAGCGCCCTTGGTTGCTTCTGCACACTTAGCAACGGTGAATTCCACCGTGATCAGTGTAGCATTGGTAGCAGTTGCGTTCGCGGAGCCGATGTAGCGTACAAGCAGCACGCCCGGCTCTACAACGTGAACGAGTTTAATAGCATCAGCGGGAAGAACATTGCCGTTTTCGTAAACGACTTTGCCGCTGGCCGTTTTTACAGAGACGACAGCGGGATCGTAAACCAGATTAAACTCCAGAATAGCGACGCCGGGGTTCTCTGCAACTGTTACGCTGACCTCAAGGGTGTCCCCAGCCTGAACGGTAACAGGCGATTTTGAAATAGCAGTTTCGGAGGATACCGAGACAGCCAGATTCAAAGGACTGGTCTCAGCAGCGGAGACGGTGATCCCCGCTGCGAGACAGATCAGGATAACAGCCAAAAGTGAAATCAGAATGCGTTTTGGCTGCATAGTCCCTACCTCGTTCCTCAATTAGCGCTTGGTCAGTTCAGCGTAGCTGAGCTTTTCAACCATATACTGACGCATGAGAATGTAGTCAGCATTGTTAATCTTGCCATCCTTGTTCAGGTCGGCCTGTGCATTGTACTTAGTGCCGTTCATGAGATCATTGAAGATACCAGCATCCACCAAGCCAACAACACCGTCGCCATTCAGGTCAGCCAGCTTCATGATCTTGAGCTCGTAAGCACCCTTGTTGGTCTCTGCCTTGTAGCAGATACCGCCGTAAGCAACCTCGGTAGCAACCTTGATCTTGTCAGCATCGGTAGCGGTAGCGGACTCATCGTACTTCCAAACCTTGAACTCATCGCCGATAGCGTAGCCTTCCTTGCCGATTACGGAAGCATCATACTGCAGAACAGTAATGTCACCAAAGGTGATAGCATCCTTAATGGCCTCTTTGTTCGGAACATAAGCGGTGGGCTTAATCTCGAACTCGAGGGTAACGAGCTTCTGGGTGCCCTTCACAGATACGTTCTGAATCTTCTTATCAGCGGTGCTCTCTGCGTGAGCGTAGATCTCAACGGTATTCATGCCGTTGTTATCGCAGTAAACCTCAGTAACATCGTAGCCGAATGCGTTCGTCACCTTTTCCTTGGTGTCAACCCACTCAAGGATCTTGTTGTTGAACTTCACAGCCATGGAAACGCTGTAAATATCGGTTGTGGGAGTAGACATGTTGATGGTAACAGTTACGCGGCTGCCGTTTACGAGAACGGCTGCAGCATCGTACTTGTTGCCAATTGCCATGCTGAAGTAAACCTCAGCCAGCTTATCCTTGGTCTCCTTGCCATCATCCTTACCACACATCGAGCAGATGAGGTCATAGGTGTAATAGCCAGTCCAGTTGGTCGGATATACCTGGCTGTTTTCCTTAATCTTGGTGAAGTCATGATCCTTCATCTTGCCGCCGTCTGCCTCGTAGGGCTTACGAACGATGAATACGTAGCCACAATCGGTGCAGGTCTTCAGGTCGTGCTGAGGCATGGTGCAGGATGCAGCAACGTAAACAACATCAAAGTCGCCGTGTACGCGCTCGTCCTTAATGCCATCAGTGAAGGTAACCTCACAGAACTTACACTTGTAGAAATCGGCCTTGTTTTCAGGGTTTGCAGGCCAGTTGGTGCAAACGAGAGCTACATCATACTTGTTGGTATGAGGCTTAGCTTCCTTTACAACCTTCTCAGCGTTACAAGCCTTGTAGTTGGTACCATCGGTAGTAACCTGGTTCTGGCAGTAGTAGCAGTAATCTGCGCACTCCGGAACCTTCTCGCCAGCGGCATGCATATCCTCATAGCGGTGGTTAGCATAGCCGTACTTGTACTCGGTTACTTCAACAGCGGAGCAACCGGGGTTCTTACACTCAGCCCAAGTATAACCATCCTTCAGGCAAGCGGGGTAAACAACGGTCTTGCTGGTGAAGTCATGGGTCTTGTAGGTGTTTACATAGTTGTAACCAGTGGACAGGGAGATGTTAGCAACCATGCCGGCAATGATCTTGTCAACATCGAGGACATCCTTGTTGTTCTGATCCTTCTTGGTAGGCAGCTTGCCCTCAACGAGGGTAGCCTTGTTTACAACGGCATCACACAGAGCGCAGCCCCAGTGAGCGTCATACTTATCGTTCAGGCAGTCATCCAGCAGAGAAGCCTCAACCCACTCGAGAGCGAGAGAGCCATCAGCATTCTTGTGGCCAAGAGCGGTGCCGGGAACGGTAACGTTTGCCTGGCAAACGGTACAATAACCATTCTCCTTAATGCCGCCATCGGTACAGGTAGGAGCGGTAACCTTATCATTCTGCGGGTGCAGGTTAGAATAGGTGTGCTTCCACTCAACCTTCACGCCAGCGAAGATCACCTTGTTGCAGCGTGCGCAGGTCTCGGTGCCCATGTAACCATCCGTACCAGTCTTGCAATCAGCAGCGGTAGAGGACTTCTGGATCACGTGAGAGCCTACAGGGCCGTACTGATCCTCAACGAGCTTGGAGAATTCATGCTTACAAACTTCGCAGTTCCAAACATTGTAGGTGTATACGGAGCAAGCATCGCCAACACCGCTGGTAATGTTCGGGCGAACGGTAGCCTTGCCGCTAACCTCGGTAACGTGCTTAGCGTTCAGGGTGAATTCGCCGGTCAGGGAATCATAGGTGTAGGGGTTGGTAGCATCAACGATGTAGTGGCTATCGAATCTGTCGAAGTCGCCAGCTGCGATAGTGGTCTTATTCTGGTGAGAGTAAGGAGCCGGGCAGCCGATAACGGTGCAGAAGTATACATCGTAGCCGATGCCGTTGGTGCCGCAGGATGCGGGAACGGAGCCAACCGGGTTCTCGCCATACTCGTGGCCGAGAGCGGGGATCTCATCATTGGTGGCCTTCTCAACTGCGCAGATATCGCAGTGCAGACGAACCAGACCCTTGTCTACGCAGTTAGCCGGGGTAACGACGTTCTGCGAGAACTTGGTGTATACGTGTACGCCAGGAGCGGCATCGCCGGTCTGGTTGGTAACTCTGGAAAGATCCTCGTGGCCGCACTCGATACAAATGTAGCCATCATGCTTCGGGTACAGGCAGTTAGCAGCAATACCCTTAACTTCTCTGTAGGTATGGCCGGTAGCAGGAATGTTCTGGCCGCCGTTTGCATCAGAGATCAGGCAGCGTGCGCACTTGCGCTCTGCAGTTCTACCAGGAACCTCACAGGTAGCAGCTACGAAGGGAACGGTAACCTTCCAATCGTGGCCGAGAGGAGCAGCAGTGGTATACTCGGTTACGTAACCAGCAACAGCAGGAGCTTCATTCTTGGTGTGATCCCAACCGGTACAGCCGGTGCGCTCACACTTATAGGTGCGAGTACCACGGTTAAGACAATCAGCCGGACTCTCGGTAACGCCGGTAACGGGAACGATGTGACCAAGAGCCATAGAGCCCTCGATAGCAACCTTTACGAGCTTGTTAGCGAGCGGCTTGCCATCCAGATCCTCGCCAGGGCAATCTGCGTTCTGGCAGGTGAAGTAGTGGTAAGCGGGTTCAAGGCAGGTTGCGGGCTGAACAGAAACAGTCTCCGGGCGCTTGTGGCCGATAGCGGGGGTGTTCTCTGCCCAGGTGTACTTACAATAGATACACAGGTAGGTCTTGTAACCCTGAACGGTACAGGTAGGATCTGCATACTTCTGTACTTCCCAGGTGTGGTGAGCCTTGTACTCATCCTTCGAGGTGTCGTATACTCTCTGACGGCACTCGGAGCAGACACGGTAAGCATCGCGAGAGCAGGTAGCATCTACCAGGTCGCCGAGCTTGCTGTTGTTGCCAGCAGCAGGAACTGCGTGGTAACCGTGAACGTCAGCCTTCAGAACGCGCTTAACGATCTTATCAGCAACGTCGCAGTTCTCACCGGTACACTCATACCATTCCTGGCCGTCTACACAGGTAGCTTCCCAAGAAGGATACTTCTCGCCGGTCAGCTTCTTCGCAGGATCATAGGTGTGATCACCCTTAGCCTCGATTACGAAGCTGGTCTTGGTGGGGTCAGCCAGCTGGATGTAGGAGCAGTGCTCGCACTTGTAGCCAGCATTGTTACCATCAACCAGACAGGTGGGAGCCTTGTAATCGTACCAAACGAGCTTGTGCTCGGATTCGGCCTCAACCTCATCCTCAGAAGTCTCCTTACAAATGGTACAAGTAAAGGAAATGATACCGTGAACGGGCTCAACGGTCTCGTCTACGTCAGTAGTAGCCGGATCATCTGCGATACCGCAAACAGGAGCCTGCTTAATGGTAGCAACCCAAGTATGACCTACGGGAGCAACAGTGGTCTTGTACTCCATCCAGCCACACTTCGTGCACTTGTTATATACGGTGCCGTTGTTGTCGCAAGGATCAGATACGCCGTTTGCATCAACGTAAACGGGCTTCTGCTCTTCAAAAGTACAAGCATTGTTTGCACAACGGTTGTAGTCCCAAGCCTCAACCCAAGCATCAACATCGCAGCGACCGCAGGTATACTTTCTCCAGCCGTTTGCGAGATTCGTGGGCTTCTGCTCTTCAACAAGAACCTTGTCGTGGCCAAGAGGCTGTACCCAAGTGTTCTTGTCTACGAATCTTTCTCCGCACTTGCCGCAGAGATAAGCTTCGCCGCCGTACTCAACGCACGTGGGGTCCTGCGTGCCAACAGCAACCCACTGATCTTTGTACGCATAGTGATCGCACTCTTCATCAGCGGCGGCAAGCGGAACAACACATACACTGAGGAGCGTTGCCAATGCCAGTACGAGAGACAGGCATTTTCTGAATGTGTGTTTCATTTTTCCCTCCAAAAAATAAAAAATATACTTGGTGTAGCAGCGCCATCCATTTCTGCAAATAGAGACACTTCTACCCTGATCGTGGAAATTATAACACGCCCCGCATATTTTGTCAAGAAGTTTTTGATATTTTTTTTATTTTTGTTTTGAATAAATCAAAAATTTTCCGTTTTTCCCGTTTTTGGGAAGTGGAATTTCCATTTATTGGGATCTGTGGATGGGGCTGGGGGCGAAAGTAAAGAGGTAAGAAGTAGGAAGGCGAGGACAATCCCTCACCCGCCGCGGGCGGGGGGAGAGGTAATAGGTAAGAGGCTGAGGGTGAAAGGGGGAATAGCGTTTTTCTATCTCCTTGTTGTTTCTACCCGCTACTCCTTCAGTCTCGCTTCGCTCGACAGCTCCCTCCCGGAGGGAGCCTTTGTTTCGCCTGACGGCGAAAAGATCCTTCGCCGGAGGCTCAGGATGACAGAATGATAAAGGATCGAGCGGCGGGAGCAAGCCCCCGCCCTACCGTGCTACGGGGGAACGCGGGCCGTCCGGGAAGTCGGAGGCCAAGCGG
>JAZQVK010000183.1:0-5290 GCA_045631765.1 Eubacteriales bacterium | reverse complement strand
ATTCTTCCAAAGGGCGAGGGCGGCGTAGGGGATGGCCAGCGGATGGCGGCTCTCCTTTTCCATAGCGCTCAGCGCGTGGCCGAGCATGGCGGCATAATCACCGCGGCGGCCGTCGATCGAGGCCAGGGCGGTCATGGCTGGGGAGATGACATTCTGCGACCAGGCGGCGCGGTAAAGCGTATCGTAGGCCTCGTCCAGCCGGCCGAGCGCGCGCAGGCAAAGGCCACGCATATAGCCGACGGTGCCGTCCTCAGGGTTCTGGTTATAGCGGCACTCGATCTTCCAGGCCTGATCGAGGTAGGTGAGCGCCTTTTCAAAGCAGAGGGTACGGGTGTAATATTCACCCAGGCCCTTCAGGGCGGGCAGGAAGTCCGGCTCGCGGCGCAGGGCCTCAAGGTAGTAAACATCCGGCTTATAGAGGGGGCTGCGGTACTGGTCAAGGTGCTGACCGGCGGTTACCAGCTCCATGGGGGTCTTGAGCTTATCCGGCAGCGGAATGCCCTTGTTATCCTTGGGGATGTGGATGTAATCCGGCTCCTCCTCGGTGTAGGCAAGCAGCAGCACGCCACTCTCGGAAACCAGGCGAACGGTCAGCTTTTCGCCGGCGGGATAGTCAAACGGGAAGGAAACGACGGCCGAGGGGGTGGCGTTGACCGTCTCGGAAAGCAGGGCGCGGCCATCCTCGCCCAGCACGGTCAGGCGGGCACCGTTCTGCACCGCGGTCACGTTCAGGCGGATCTCCTTTTCCGCGCGCAGAAGGGCCACGGCGGCATCCAGCGTTGCGTAGCTGGTATAGCCGATGCCCTGGGTGGGGTACCAGTATTGCGAGAAGGTCTTGGTCTCGTAGGGGGCAAGCCAGGTAAAGTCTGGCTGGTCATCGGTGTAGGAGCCGGCCATCAGCTCGGCATACTGGCCGTCGGCATCGGTCAGCTTCTTTTCCCAATTGCTCGCGTTGGTGCCATAGCCCCAGGTAAAGAGCTTTTTACCGGGCGAGACGTGGTGGTTGGCGATGTGCAGCACACCGCAGTTTTCCACGTAGTCAAAGCCGCCGAAGAAATCGTACTTCGAGGGGGCGGCAAAATAGGAGGTAGCCAGGCGGGAGTTCTTGTGCCAGCTGATATCCTTCGGCTCCTCGATGTTATCGGCGCCGTACTGACCCTGCGCGATGGGGTAGGTGGTGTGGCCGGCATCGTTGTGGTGGTGTACCCAGGTAACGTCCGGCGGGAATACCAGGCGGTAGCCCTCGTGCACCTTAACGGCGGCATTTTCCCACCACAGGAAGTTATGCTTATTCGGCGTACGGTTGGTAACGGCCATGCGCGTTTCAAAATACGAGGAGCCGGGGCGCAGCACCACGCCTACCATACCCTTGGTACGGTCGTTGGGCGCATGCTCGGAAAGCCATACGATGACAGAGCCGTCCTCCTCCTGCTCGATCTCGTAATCAACAGGCATCAGCGTAGAGGGGCGGTGGTGGAAGGGCCAGTTAAATTCAATACCGCCGGAGACCCAGGAGCCGTAGGCACCGATGAGGGCGGGCTTGATGACGTGCTGGCGATACAAAAAATCGTAGCCGGTGACCTTATCAAAGGCCTCGAAGATACGGCCGCCAAGCGCCGGAATGATGGCTAAGCGGATATATTCGTTCTCGAGACGGATGACCGTCCATTCCTTGTCGGCACGGTGCTCACCGTCTGCCGAGGAGACAACGCGGGCGGGATAGGGGTTGCCGGTGGTGCCCTGGTGGTTTGCCGTTTCGGCAAACATGGGCATTTCCTCTGCCTCGGGGATCGGGTAGGTAGGGATGCTCCACTGCTCTACCGCTACTTCAACAGAAAGCTGCTTTTTCATGGCAAAATTCCTCGTCTTTTTGTAAAATGAAAACCCAGGGGGGTTCAAGACCAGTATATCAGCCTTGTACCCATTTTGCAAGGGCTTTTGGGAATTTTTCCTGTACTTTTTTTGCACTATACTCTACTATATAGGAACAAGAGGACATAAAAATTGTCGCCTTTCTCTTGACTTTGCCCGCGTGATAGCATATAATGAAGAAAAACAACCTGCACGAAGCATCACAAAATATGGAGAATTTGGCATGATCATCGAAAGAAAGCCGCCCTTTGCGCGAGAAACCGAAAAGATCAATATGCACATTTCGGACATTGCCTACGCCTATTTAGACCGGGATTGGAACAATAAAAACGCCCGTGCCGCCTACACGCGCATCTACTACGTGCAGCGTGGGCGGGGCGAATTAGGTATTGGCGGGCGGCGCGTGGCGCTGCTTTCGGGGAATATTTACGTGATCCCGGCCGGGCTTGATTTTTCCTACAGCTGTGAGGATTCTCTTGAAAAGCTGTACTGCCACGTGAACCTGTTTTGCTATAACCGCGCCGACCTGTTAGAGGATCTGCACGATTGCGTGGTGCTTTCTGACCGCAAGGAGGAGATCGAGCGGGTGGTTTCCCTATGGCGGGCGGGCGACGTGCGCGCCGCGCTACAGCTGAAGGAGGCTATTCTGCACACGGCCACCGAGGCGGTGATGCAGGCCGGGCACACCACGGCCGAGATACGCACCTACAGCCCGCTGATACGCGGCGCGGTGGCGTATATTGAAAAGAATTTGCGTGCTGACCTGACCGCCGCCGAGATCGCGACCGCGCTCTTCGTTTCCGAAAGCCGGCTGCAAAAGACCTTTCGGCAGGAGATGGATACACCGCTTGGCCGCTACGTGACCGCGCGCGTGCTCACCGTGGCCGAGGAAAAGCTGCGGCTTTCTAAGCACACCATCCGCGAGATCAGCGATTCGCTCGGCTTTTGCGACCGCTTTTATTTCTCACGCGCCTTCCGCACGCGCTACGGCCTTTCCCCGGCGAAGTACCGCCGGAATATCAGCCCGTAAGGGGGCGGGGGAGGCGAAGGAAACTTTTTGAAAAAAGTTTCCTTAGACCTTCAAAAACTTTTAAGGGAAAAGGTTTTGTGCCCGCATGACACTGTAGGGACAGGCGTCCTCGACTGTCCGCAGGCGGTTTAACGAACGCTAAAGCCGCAATTTTCCCGGTGGTTGCCATATTCGGTGCCACGCCGATACAGGTGAAAGAGGGACTGCCTACCACGGCCCGGCGCTCTGAACGGTGTTAACCGCACGGAACCTGTTTGCGTACCGCAAACGAGCACCGGGGCGGGTGTTACTAAGCCTCCCTCTGAGGAGGGGAGGCTACTATACTTCACCTCTTCCCTATTACCTATTACTTCTCTTTCGGGGGTTTTTATGTCAGCATCTAACCGTGCCCTGGTCGCGATGAGCGGCGGGGTAGATTCGGCCATGACGGCCTATTTGATCAAGCAGGCCGGCTACCGGGCGCTGGGCGTGACCATGCGGCTGCACGGCAGCGACGAAAACGGCTGCTGCACCGAGCAGGATATGGCGGACGCGGCCGCCGTGGCGGCCATGCTTCACATACCGCACGAGGTGTGCGAGCTTTCTTCGCGCTTTGCCGAGGCGGTGATCACGCCGTTTATCGAGGCCTACGAGACCGGGCGAACGCCCAATCCATGCGTGCTGTGCAACCGCTACCTGAAATTTGAGGCGCTGTACGACTACGGGCGGGCGCACGGCTATGATACCATTGCCACCGGACATTACGCCCGCATCCGCTACGATGAGGCAAGCGGCCGCTACCTGCTGCTGCGCGCCGCTGATCCGACCAAGGATCAGAGCTACGTGCTATACAGCCTGCGCCAGGAGCAGCTGGCCCACACCCTCTTTCCCTTAGGCGAGATGACCAAGGACGAGGTGCGTGCCAAGGCCGAGCAGCTGGGCTTTCTGAACGCGCGGAAGCGTGACAGCCAGGATATCTGCTTCGTGCCGGACGGCGACTACGCCCGCTTTATCGAGGAATACACCGGCAAGACCTACCCGCCCGGCGATTTCGTAACGGCGGACGGGCGCGTGCTTGGCCGCCACCGCGGCCTGATTCGCTACACCATCGGCCAGCGCAGGGGGCTGGGGCTGGCGCTGCCGGCGCCCCTGTACGTTTGCGCGCTGGATCTGCCCGGCAACCGCGTGCTGCTTGGCGAGGAGAGAGACCTGTATACCAAGACCCTGCTGGCAAAGGATATCAACCTGATCACCGCCGCGCGGTGGGATGTGCCGCAGCGGCTTTCTGCCCGCGTGCGCTACCGGCAAAAGGAGCAGCCGGCCACCGTGACCCAGATCGACGAGGACACGCTGCGCGTGGAATTTGACGAGCCGCAGCGCGCCGTTACGCGCGGCCAGGCCGTGGTGCTGTACGATGGCGACGTAGTCGCCGGCGGCGGCGTGATCGCGTAATTTTCCACCATACGCAAGGAGCAATCATGCACATCACCTACAACCTGCAAAAATTAGAGGAAGCCTTATACGACTTCTACCGGGTGACCGGGGTTTCGATCACCTTTTACAGCGTGGATTTCAAGGCGCTGAAGCAGAAGGCCACGCAGCCGGCGCGCTACTGTAGCCTGATCGGCACCACCGCGCGCGGCGCATCTGCCTGTAGCCGCTCGACCAACGCCCTGCTGCGCCTATGCGAAAAGAAGCGTGAGCCGGTGCGCCACGTATGCAGCGCGGGGCTGGTAGACATTGCGGTGCCTCTGTTATACGCGGGCAACATTCTTGGCTATCTGATGCTGGGGCAGATCCGGCGAGAGGAGACCTTTCCTGCCGCGGCAGCCTCGCTGGAATTAGACCAGGCCGAGCTGCGGGCGCGCTACAACGAGCTGCCCTGCCACGATGAGGAGACCATTGCCTCGATCATGCATATCGCGGTGATGCTGACCAAATACATCCTGCTGGAAAACATGATCCGCCCAAGGACCAACAACGCGGCCGAGGCGGTAGCCGCCTTTGTAGAGGCACACCTGCCCGAAAAGCTGACTGCAAGACGCATTGCACGGCACGTGCATCTTTCCGAGAGCGGGATCTACAAGGCTATTCACGCCGCCTTTGGCTGCACGCTGGGCGAGTTTATCACCGCGCGGCGGCTTGAGCGCTCGCTGCCGCTTCTGCGCGAAAGCGACCTTTCGATCGAGGAGATCGCCGCGGCGGTCGGCTTTTCAAGCGCGGCCTATTACAGCCGCTGCTTTAAGCGGCAAAAGGGCCTTTCCCCCCTGCAGTACCGCAAGGCACCGCAGGAATAAGGCTTTCCCCAAAGACCCACTTGGGGCACCTGCGATAGAGCAGGTGCGCCAGTTCTATTCGCCTGCGGCGAGTTCTATTGCTTCGCAGTGGTATTCGGCTATCGCCGAGTGA
>JAZQVK010000182.1:0-14686 GCA_045631765.1 Eubacteriales bacterium | reverse complement strand
CTTCTTGTCGGTCAGGTAGATCACGACCTTGCGGTTATTTTCCGAGCCGATCGAGTTGGTGGAAACACCGGCAATGCCCTGCACCTCAGAGTGGATGATGCGGCGCTCGTAAGCGTTCATCGGCTCCAGCATCACGTTGCGCTTGTTACGCAGCGCCTTGGCGGCCATGCGGCGAGCCAGTGCACGCAGGGTCTCCTCTCTCTTGGCGCGGTAGCTGCCGATATCCACGGTCACGTGGTCGTGCAGACGCTCGCCGTTGATGTTCTTTTTCGAGCAGGCAAGGTTGGAAAGATACTGCAGCGCATCCAGCGTTTCGCCGTGGTGGCCGATCAGCATGCCGGCATCCTCACCGTCAATGCAGATGCGTCTGCCACCCTCGTCCTGGCGATACAGGGTAGCGGTAGCGTTGATGCCCAGGTTGGTAAGCAGGCGGTTCACAAAGTCAAAGGAGCGATCCTCGCCCTCTGCCGCTTCGATCTTGGTCAGCACGATCTCGCTATCCGGCTTCATTGCCTCGCGCGGCTCGGCCGGCTCGGCAGGGAGCACCAGCTCCTCAGCCTTTTTCTGGTGGTGCTTCTTTTCATGTCTGGCGGGAGCCTCGTCCGGCAGCTCTACGGTTGCCTTGACCTTAGCCGGCTGTGCGCCAATGCCAAGAAAGCCCTTCTTCGGGAAATCTAAAACCTCGTATACGATATTATCGGTGGCGGATGCGCCCAGCAGCTCGGCTGCGTTGGCCTGTGCCTCCTGCACGTCCTTACCGATGGCAATCACTTCTCTTTTCACGGTGGATATGATTCCTTTCTCAGTGTCTCTTACTTAATCCTTTTTGCGGGGTGCAGCCTCAATGCCGCTGGGGGTCTTGGTGCTCTTGCCCTTTTGGCTGGGCGGGGGCGGTGCGGTCTCATAATCATCGTCATCAATATGATGGCGAGAGCGGATGCGCGCCTGCTGAGCAGCAGCCTGGCGGCTGATGGCCTTGGAGGCCTTCATTTCCTTCTCATACTGGCGGATCTCTTCATCCGTAAAGGTAGGCATAGGCATCAGCTTTGCCAGCAGAACGGTTTGCAGCATCGAGAACAGGTAACCGATCAGCCAGTAGAAGCCAACGGCGCCGGGCACCCAGAAGGTGAACACAGCACTCATGATCGGCATGCTGATCTCCATGATCTTGTTCGAGGCAGCAGCATCGGCCGTTTGGCCGCCGGTGGGGGCGGGATTGAGCTTGCGCGTCAGCTTCATTGAGCCGTAGGCAAGCGCAAAGGTCAGCACGGGGATCAGCAGCAGCCAGTTAAAGAAGGCCGGCATAGGCCCCATATCGACCAGGCCGAAGAAGCTCAGATCCGGGAAGGTGGTGGGCGCGTTCTCAACAGCCGAAAGCGAAAGGTTATTTTCGCGGATGATCTGGATCAGGGAGATCTGATCCTCCATCAGACCTTCAAAATTCGTGCTGGCGTACTTTTCCAGCCCACCAACCGTAGCCTTGACCGATTCGATAATGGCGGTCACTGTTTCATTGCTCACGTCCATTAAGAAGGTGAGCGGCTTACGGATGATCTGGTAAAGACCAATGATGACCGGAAATTGCAGCAAGAGCGGCAGGCAGCCGGACAGGGGAGAGTAGCCCTCCTTCTGTTGCAGATCCATGATCTCGGATTGCATTTGCTGGCGTGCCTCGGGGTCGGTACGGCCCTCGTACTTTTTCTCAATAATAGCAATGCGCGGACGGAGCTTGGCACCCTTGATCTGCAGCTTTTGCTGGTGAATGGACATAGGCAGAAACAGGATGCGAACGAGCAGGGCGAACAGGATCAAGGACAGAACGTAGCTGCCGGTGAACGAGTAGAACCACTGCATGGGGTACTTGAATATGGATGCTATCCAATCAAACATAATAAACTTCCATTTCTCTTGTTACTTTTTCTTTCCCGCATCGATGTTGGTGATCGGCACACGCTTAAAGCCCTTGTCGGGTACCGGGTCATGACCCGGGCGGCCAAAGGGGTTGCAGCGCAAAAGGCGCCACACGGTAAGCACGGTGCCGGCAAAAAAGCCTCGTTTTTGATATGCCTCTATGGCATAGGCAGAACAGGTTGGGGTAAACCTGCAACATTTCGGTTTGATGGGGGAAATCAAGCGGCGGTACAGCCGGATGAAGAATATACAGATATGCTTCATACGGCCAGCATGTTCAGCTTGCCAAGGGTGTAGCGAAGATCCTCAGCGAGCGCGGTGGATTTCATTTGCGTGGCGTGCTCGCGCGCGGCGATCACAACCAAAAACCCCGTTTTGATGCGGCACTCCTGTGCCACTTGGCGATAGGCCTCCCGCAAAATACGCTTGGTGCGGTTACGCACAACGGCGCCGCCCAGCTTTTTGGTCACGGTAAGCCCGATCCGGTTTACCCGGAGCTTTTGCGGGTGCGCACGGCGCAGCCGCTCTGCCATATAGTCCGGCAGGACGTATACGGCCAAATTGCGGGTCACAGCCCGCTTGCCCTTGGAATATGCCTTGGAATACAGATGATTTTCACAGATTGCTCGAAATTTCAATCCTGACACCTGCCTCTATCCGGAATAAAGCAAAACCCCGATAAAGTCGCATTGCGTGATTTATCGGGAGTTTTCAATATTGTCACATCACGGTGTGACGTTTGCATGTCAAAGCTTGTCCCTTTGGAAAGAATTAATAGGTGAGTTGAGCTCTTCCCTTAGCGCGTCTTCTCTTGAGAACCTTGCGGCCGTTGGCGGTTGCCATTCTCTTGCGGAAGCCGTGTTCCTTCTTTCTCTGGCGCTTCTTAGGCTGATATGTTCTTACCATAGCAGAGATCCCTCCTTCATTTTGTATCGTAAGCTGGTTTGTTGCCACGGATAAGCCGCGGCGTGCAGCATATTCCCATTAAGGCACAAATTATTATACCAAGTTTTTCGCATTTTGTCAATAGGAAAACGAAAAAAACTATCCCTCGGTGGAAATTTTTCCACCGAGGGAACGCTTTTTTAATAATAACGGCTACGGTATCGGCGCAAAAGCATATAGCCGACCGCCCAAGCAACCAGCGCCAGCACGATCACAGCCGAGAAAATATAGATCTCGGTGCAGGGCGCGCTTGTCAGCTTCAGCGCTTCCCAGCGGCCGTTGGCGTATACCAGCGTTGCATTGTCCAGATTTTGATAGATATAGGTCACAAAATCGGTGTTCACGTCGGTAAACATCGCAATATCCGGCACCTGTCCCTCATAATCAGCGGGGTCATAGTCCTCGCCCGCCTCCTCGCGCCAGGCGGCGTATTCCTCCACCATGGCAAGCAGCGCCTCGTGGTCGCTTTCGGGATAGAGGATGGAAAGTGCCTCGGCACCGTAGCCCTCCTCGTCATCCGCCATATCGGCCAGATAATCCAAATTGGTGGTTACCTTGACGTTGGGGGAGGAGTAGCCGACCCACTCGGCGTTCGCAATGGCAACGTCCAGCACCTCGCCGTCCTCGCCGCCCAGGATAAAGTTGATATACCGCTGCGCCTCGATCGGGTTCTTGGCAGAGACCGGCACGCACATGGCATCATAGAAGAAGTTGGTGCCCTCCTTCGGGTAGGCAAAGGCCAAATTCTCATTCACGTCTACCATGGTGAAATAGTCGCCGGCGTAGTAGGGGGCAAGCCAGGCGGCTCCGCTCTCCATCTTGTTATAGATCTCGTCCATTACGTAGGCCTGCAGGCTGTCCTTCTGCTGCTCCAGCAGCAGGTAGGCCTCATCCCAGCGGGTGGTATCCGCAGTGTTCACGTACAG
The DNA here is from genome assembly GCA_045631765.1 of Eubacteriales bacterium. Taxonomy (GTDB): domain Bacteria; phylum Bacillota; class Clostridia; order Oscillospirales; family CAG-272; genus UBA1740. The sequence continues at coordinate 10,904 of JAZQVK010000182.1, read as the reverse complement.
ATCCTGTGCACCGGGTACTTTGCCGTTTTGCAGGGCACGCTCGTAGTTGAGAATGAACTGCGCAATGCCAAAGGCATCGCGGCTGTTATTGAAGGTAAGGATCTTGTCGGTCAGGTCGGTGCCGTCCGGGATCTCGTTCCACAGCACGCGCCAGCTCATCTCGCCCGCCTCGTTCCGCAGCGATTCGTCCAACGCACCGTCATAGATCAGGCCAAGATAGCCGTAGGTATAGGGAACGCAATAGGGCTTGGTGGGCATGGCCTGAAAGCGCTGCTCGATCGTTTCCTCGTAGGCGGTGATGATGCTATAATCCAGCGGCATCAGCATCTCCTCGGCGATCAGCCGCTCGATCATATATTCCGAGGGAAAGATCAAGTCGATCTTTGAGGAGCCGTTTTTCAGCTTGGCGTACATTTCCTCGTTCGAGGAAAAGACCGAGTAAACGACCTCGATCCGCTCGCCGTAGGTCTCGTAATACCATTCCTCAAAGGCGTGGTTAAGATGCACCTCATCCTCGCCGCTTTCTAAGGTCATATATTCGCCCCAGTTGTAAACGTACAGCTTCTTTACCGGCTCGATCAGCGAGCAGGAGGTCAGCACACCGGGAAGGGTGAGCAGCAGCAGAAGCAGCAAAAGGAAAGAAAAGATTCGTTTCATCCTTACCCCCTCCTTCCGCTCTGCGCGCGGCGCTTGGCTGCGGCAATGCGCTGCTCCTTGCGCTCAGCGTGGCTCTGCATCAGGTTAGAAAGGATCAGCAGCAGCAGCACCCCGGCAAACAGCAGGGTAGAAAGCGAATAGATATCCGGGGTCACGGTGCGCTTGGTCATGCCGAAGATGTAGATCGGCAGGGTCTGGAAATCACCGTCGGTGTTAAAATAACTGATGACAAAGTCATCAAGCGAGAGCGTCAAGGCCATCACAAAGCCACTCAGTACACCGGGTAGGATAGAAGGCAGCTCTACCTTAAAGAAGGATTGCATCGGTGTGCAGCCCAGGTCTAAAGCAGCCTCGGGCAAAAATCTGTCCATTTGCCGGATCTTCGGCACCACCGAAAGGATCACGTAGGGCAGGTTAAAGGTCACGTGGGCGATCAGCACCGTCCAAAAGCCGAAGATGCTTTCCATATGAAACAGCTTCATGGCAAAGGCAAAGAGCAGTGCCATCGAGATACCGGTAACGATATCCGGGTTCATCATGGGCATGTTCGAGACGGTGTTCACGGCGGTCTTTAGCCAGCGCGTGCGCATTTTTTCAATGCCCACGGCAGCCGCTGTACCGATCACGGTAGCGATCGCGGCCGAAAGCAGCGCCAAGATCAGCGTGTTGGAAAGAACGTCCAGCACCTCCTCGCTCTGAAACAGCTCCTCATACCAGCGAAGCGAAAAGCCGGTGAAGTTGGAGAGGCTGTTGGCCTCGTTGAAGGAAAAGAGCACCATGATCAGCAGCGGGGCATACAAAAACACAAAGATAAGCGCCATATAGAGGCGGGAAAGCAGCTTCATACCAGCACACCTCCATCCTCATCACCAAAGCGGTTCATCACCGCCAGGCAGATAATGATCAGCACCATCAGCACCAAGGAAAGCGTAGCGCCCATGTGGTAATCATAGTTTGACATGAACTGCCGCTCGATCGTGTCACCGATCATCTCAAAGCGGCCGTTACCCATCTTCTGCGAGATGTAGAAGGTGCTGACAGAGGGCACGAACACCATCGTAATGCCCGAAATAATGCCGGAGGCCGAGAGCGGAAGGATCACGCGCAGCATGGTCTGCGGCCCGTTGCAGCCCAGGTCGGCTGCTGCCTCCAGATAGCGGCTGTCGATCTTGCTCATTACGGTGTAGATGGGCATGATCATATAGGGCAGAAAGTTATACACCATGCCAAGCACCACCGCCGCGCCGTTGCCAAGCAGCTTGGCATTCGGCAGACCGATGGTGGTAAGCAGGTTGTTGATCAGGCCGTTCGTTTCCAGAATGTTCATCCAGGAATAGGTGCGGATAAGCAGGTTCATCCACATCGGCAGCATGACCAGCATGATCAGCATGCGCTGTGAGGAGACCTTGCATTTAGAAAGAAAATAGGCAAGCGGGTAGGCCAGCAGCAGGCAAATGGCAGTGGCCACGACCGCAAAGCAGATAGAGCGGAAGAACACGGGCAGATAGCTCTCGCCCGCCAGCGCTGTGATGTTGGCAAAGGAAAAATAGAAATTTCCGCTTGCATCCTCCTCCGTCAGCGCGTAATATAAAACGAAGATCAAAGGTGCCACGATGAACAGCACGCTCCACACCATGTGCGGATAGGCTGCCGCCGTGCGCAAAAAAGACCGTTTTTTATTCATCTTTTCTTTTGATATCACCCTGCCCGCAAGGGGCTTCCTTATCTTTTTATTCTTCCTCGGTCGCGTCGGGGTCAGAGATATTATCCATCTCGTCGCTAAAGGAGCTGTAGTCGCCAAACTGGCCGGAAAATTCAGATTTATTCATCACGTGAATGGCATCCGGCTCGATATACAGGCCTATTTCGGCCTCGGGCGCCACGTAATCGGTGGTTTGGATCATCCACTTAAAGCCGCCGATATCGACGATGATCTCGTAATGCACGCCCTTGAAGGTGACAGAGGAAACGATGCCGCGCAGCATACCCTTTTCGGGGCTGACCACGTCAACGTCCTCGGGGCGCACGACTACGTCTACCGGCTGGTTTTTGCCAAAGCCGCCGTCAAGACAGGGGAAGGTATGGCCGGAGAAGGAGACCAGCTTGTCCTCCAGCATCACACCGTCAACAATGTTACTCTCGCCAATAAAATCGGCAACGAAGGCGTTGACAGGCTCGTTATAGATGTCAGTCGGGGTACCGATCTGTTGGATCACGCCGTTTTGCATGACCACCACGGTATCCGACATGGAAAGCGCCTCCTCCTGGTCGTGCGTGACGTAGATGAAGGTGATGCCGGTCTGCGTTTGAATTTTTTTCAGCTCGTTCTGCATGTCCTTGCGCAGCTTGAGGTCAAGGGCGCCAAGCGGCTCGTCCAGCAGCAGAACGCGTGGTTTATTGATCAGCGCACGGGCAATGGCAACACGCTGCTGCTGACCGCCCGAGAGAAGATTGACGTTTTTCTTTTCAAAGCCGGAAAGGGCTACCAGCGCCAGCATCTCCTTCACGCGGCGAGAGATCTCCGCCTCCGGCAGGCGGGCAAGCCGCAGGGCAAAGGCAATATTCTCATACACGTTCAAGTGCGGGAACAGCGCGTATTTTTGGAATACGGTGTTTACGTGGCGCTTGTAGGGCGGTAGGTCGTTTATTCTGACGCCATCAAAGATCACGTCTCCCTCGTCCGGCGTTACAAAGCCGCCGATGATACGCAGGGTCGTGGTCTTGCCACAGCCGGAGGGGCCGAGCAGGGTCACAAACTCGTGATCGTGAATATCTAAGTTGATGTGGTTTAAGACGGTCTCGCCGTCATAGGATTTCGTGATCCTCTTCAGTTCAATCAGCTTGTTCATTCTTCTGCGTTATCGCGCTCCTTTCTGCTGCTGAAGTGTCGCAAAAAAGACTACTTTCAGCAATTACATGCATTATAGCAAATATTGCAGAAAAATGCAATATATTTTGAAAAAGTTTTGAATAAATGTGATTATCCGTGTTGAGGCGGCGGAAGGCTGCATTTTCTTTCCAAATCCTCTCGTTTCCTCCAAAATCCTTAAAAATCCTCCCAAAGGGCAGGGTAGCGCTTGCCCTCTGCCCAAAGCAGAAAGCCGGCCAGCAAAAAGGGGTAAGCACCTGCCCCCGCCACAAAGGTAAGAAAGATGGAAAGAAAATAAAAAAACAGCACCCCCGCCAGCGCGATGGCCCCGCCTACGGCGGCTGCTGCGCGTGCCGGCAGCGAAAGCGAAAGGGCGGCTGAAAGCATCCTGCCCCCATCAAAGCCGGAGAGGGGAAGCAGGTTGAAGAGGGCGGTGAACAGGTTCAAGGCAAAAAAGCAGAAATTGGCATCCACGGCCAGCCCGGCGCGAATGGCGGGCAGCAGCGAAAGGCATGCCAGCAGGTTAAAAAGCGGCCCCGCCGCGCAGATGATGATCTCCTTTTTATACGAAAGCATGCCGCCCGTGGGGGTCAGCAGCAGACCAAACTGCCTGCCGGAAAAGGCAGGCAGCGGCTCACCACAGACAAAAAAGGCAAACAGGTGCCCCGTTTCATGCAGGGCGGTGGCCGCCAGCATCAGCAGGGCGTAGGCAGGCGGCTCGGTCAATAGCAGAAAGGCGATCCAAAGCACCGGCCATAGGTAGGGCAGCAGGCGTACCGCCATCCGGCGCAGCCGATACGCGCTCATTCCTGTCGCGCGCGGATATAGGCCTCGGCCGCCGCCCGGATATGCGCGGGCACCTCCTCTGCCGGTGCCATGGCGGCAACGCTTTCATCCTGTGCCAGGCCTAAAAAGACAGCCACCGCCTCGTTTTCTTCTACCAGGCCGCGCAGCGCCAGCACCGCGTCCGGCAGGGCACCGGGCAGATCCCCCGCATCTACGGCTGCGTAATAGCCGTAGCCGCCTAAGGCCAAGAAAAAGACACCGACCAGCAGCACCGCCAGTAGCAGCAGCGTGCCCATTCCCTCGCGCCCACCTTGCACCGGCACGGCCATCATCGTTTGTTCGTGGTACTGCATCTCCGTCCCCCCTTGTTTTTAACTTAGTGTATGCATGTTGTCGTTCTTTTAGAAGAAAAACCCGGCCGTGCGGCATTCGCCGCACGGCCGGTAAACGGTATGCTTTCTTAAAATACGATCTCAGAGCGGGATGCCACGGTCATCTGGGCGCCGCTGCGCAGCTCTACCGTCAGGCAGGCGTGGTCATCTATGCCAACCACGCGGCCGCGCAAAAAGGTATCACCCACCAGCACCTTTGCCCGCTTGCCAAGCACCGAGGAGCGCGTGCGGTATTCCTCCATAAAGCTGCGGTCGGTAGATAGGCGGTCGTAGATCGAAAAGAACTCTAAGGCGATCGCATCGCTCAGGCGAGAGGGCAGCTCACGCAGCTCGCCGTTGAATACACGTCGTATCACATCCCCCAGCTTGGGCGGAAAATGCTCGGTAGACAGGCATAGTGTCATGCCGATCACGGCATAATCCAGCTGTCCCTCCGGCGTGAGCCGTGTGCTGATCGACATAGAGCCAAGCTTTTCGCCATCGTGAAGAAGGTCATTTGCCCAGCGAATGCGGATCTCGCTTTCCGAAAGCCTTTCGATCGCCCGTGCCGCCGCTACGGCGGCCGCTGCCGAAAGCAGACCACCCTCCGGCACGGGCAGGGCGGTGGGCCGTGTCAGGATCGAGAGAAACAGCCCCGGTGTGTCACAATCGTCAAAGGGGCATTCGGGCAGCCGGCTGAAGAGCACGTAGCCCTCCTCCTTCCCCTCCTGCGCCATGGCAAGCAGGGCGGCATTGCCCAAGCAAGGGGGCTCTTGCTCGTCTACAATGATCATTCTGCCGCTTTCGCAGTTGAGAACGACCCGCTTAGACGCGCTGTCGGTCGTATGGTCCATCTTGCTCACGCTCCTTGTGCAGGAAACGGGTGCCAAGACACCCGTTTCTTTGTCATTAATATGCTTTGCCCCAAACCACCATGTACTTGGCAGGCTTGCCGCAGCACACACAGGTGCCGCCCAGCTTCTCCTGCATCAGCGGAATGCAGCGGCTGCCTACGCCGGTCTTTTCCTTGACCTCGTCCTCACAGGCCTCCTCACCGCACCACATGGCCTTGACAAGACCGTCGCCGTTCTTTTCGATCGCGGCAATGATCTCGTCCATATCCTGGCAGACGTAGGTGCGCTTTTCGCGGTTTGCAAGCGCCTTTTCAAAGATGCCGTCGCGCACCTCTTGCAGCTTTGCGGCAACCGAGGTGGCAATATCATCCAAGGAATGGAAGGTCTTTTCACGGTTGTGGCGGCAAACCAGCACGCAGGAATTGTTCTCGATATCGCGCGGGCCAACCTCCAGGCGGACCGGCACACCCTTCATTTCGTATTCGGCAAACTTCCAGCCGGGGCTATTGTCGCTATCATCCACCTTCACGCGGATGCCGGCTGCCTTCAGCGCGGCAGCGATCTCATTTGCCTTGTCCAGCACGCCGTCCTTATGCTGCTGCACGGGAATGATCACCACCTGGATCGGTGCGATCGCCGGCGGCAGAACCAGGCCGTTATCATCGCCGTGGGTCATAATAATACCGCCGATCATACGGGTGGTCACGCCCCACGAGGTCTGGTGCGGGTAGCAGACCTTGTTCTCCTTGTCGGTAAAGGTGATGTCAAAGGCACGGGCAAAGCCGTCGCCAAAGTAGTGCGAGGTGCCGGCCTGCAGCGCCTTACCGTCATGCATCAGCGCCTCGATGGCGTAGGTATCCTCGGCGCCGGCAAACTTGTCGCTCGGCGTTTTCTTGCCGCGAATGACCGGAATAGCCAGATCCTGCTCGTGGAAATCGGCGTATACGTTCAGCATCTGCACCGTCTCGGCAATGGCCTCTTCGGCGGTAGCATGCATGGTATGGCCCTCCTGCCACAAAAATTCGCGGCTACGCAGGAAGGGGCGGGTGGTCTTTTCCCAACGCACCACGCTGCACCACTGGTTATACAGCTTCGGCAGGTCACGGTAGGAATGAATAATGTTGGCATAATGCTCGCAGAACAGGGTCTCCGAGGTCGGGCGTACGCACATACGCTCGGTCAGCGGCTCGCTGCCGCCGTGGGTGACCCACGCAACCTCCGGCGCGAAGCCGGCTACGTGGTCCTTTTCCTTCTGTAAAAGCGATTCGGGAATGAACATCGGCATATACACATTCTCATGCCCCAGCTCCTTAAAGCGGGTGTCGAGAATGCGCTGGATATTTTCCCAGATCGCATAGCCGTAGGGGCGAATGATCATGCAGCCCTTCACGCTGGAATAGTCGATCAGGTCTGCTTTTTTACAAATATCGGTGTACCATTGCGCAAAATCCACGTCCATAGACGTGATCTGCTCCACCATTTTCTTGTCAGCCATAAAAACTTACCGGTCCTTCTTGCAGTATTTATTCATAATATTATAGCGCATTTTGTGCCCTCTTGTCAAGGTGCTAACAAAAAAAGAAGCCTAAACTAAGAAAAAAGAAGCTCAAACGAGCTTCTTTTTTTGCTTATGCCTGGTCATTCTCCCATCTTTTTGCGGCACGGGTACGCTCACGCCGTACAAGGTGGCGCAAAAGCAGCACGATCACGGCGACCACAGCCGCCAGCAGCAAAATCACCGGCGAATAGCCGCCGATAAAGACGGCCAAGGCTCGGAAGAAATCGCCAATGCCGTACAGGCTGCTCATAAAGGTGTGCCAAAGCTCCTCGCCAAAGCCCATGCGCTCGGTATCCTCGCTCACGCGCTTGACCTCACGCACCGTCATGTTTACCGTGCTGTAGGCGATCTGGTCATCGTATACGCGTTGCTGGGCACGCAGCTCGGCCAGCTCACCCTGCACATTTTCCAACTGCTTGCGAATGGCCAGCATATCGGCAACGGTCTCTGCCCGGCTCAGCATGCCCAGCAGGGCGCTTTCCTCACTCTCCAGCACGCCGATGCGGCTCTCTATAGAAACGTAGGCCAGCGTGATGTCGTCTACCGTTTCATAAAAGGAGGTCACGTGGCCAATGCCGTCCACCCGGCTGCAAAAGCCGTCCAGCTCCGCAGCAGGAATGCGGATCACCAGGCTGGCCGTACGCAGCACGCTGGTGTTATAGCTGCCATCCCGGTAAGAGGAGGAGGAGAGGTAGCCGCCCACTGCGCGAACCGCCTCGGTCAGCGCGTCAAGAAAGCCGTCGTATTCCAGCGTTTCCACCGTTTCGTTTACGGTTTTGATGATCAGCTGGCTGGCAGGCGGGGCATAGGTGATGCTGCTAAGCGAAGAATGCTCCTTGTCTGAGACGTTATCGCCTGTGCCGCCGTAATAACCGTCGGCAGCGGCGCCGCCGTTGGCGTAAGAGCCCGGGCGTGTAGAGGCGCTGCAGGCCGCAAGCGAGAGGGCCAGCAGCAGGAGCAGAAGGGTAAACAATAGCCGTGATGCTTTTTGCTTCATGGTGTTTTTCCTTTCTTTTGGTGGAATGGGGTGCTGCCCCTATAGGCGGAAAATATGGCAAAGCGGTTGCTTTTTTACATGAATTTTTTTCAGTATAGCACAAGAGAATAGGGGCTGTCAAGCGCTTGCTTCGTTCAAACCGCACAAAAAAGAAAATTTTGCAAAAACAGTTGCAATTTCATGCACAATCTGCTATAATAATAAAGTATTGCCGATAAAAATGAATTTTTACCCCGTTTTTGCTGCAAAAGCGGTTGCCTAAAGGAGAAAATATGAACTACCTGTCACTTACCCCCGAGGAATTGAAGATCGAAAAAGAAAAAGCAGAGGGCGAATACCGCGCGCATTGCGCGCGCGGCCTGTCGCTTGACCTTTCTCGCGGCAAGCCCGCCGCAGATCAGCTGGCGCTTTCCATGCCCATGCTGACCGAGCAGGCAGATGAATTCCGTGCCGAGGCCGGCACCGATTGCCGCAATTACGGCATTTTAGAGGGTCTGCCCGAAATGCGCCGCCTCTTTTCTGAGATCACCGGCATTCCCGCCGCCAACATTCTGGCCTGCGGTAACGCCAGCCTGAATTTGATGTATGATTCGGTTGCCCGCGCCATGCTGTACGGCGTGGTCGGCTCTCCCCGCCCGTGGGGAAAGGAGGAAACGGTCAAGTTCCTTTGCCCCGTGCCGGGCTACGATCGCCACTTCCGCATTTGCGAGTCGCTTGGCATTGATATGATCTCGGTAGAGATGGATGAAAACGGCCCGGATATGGATACGGTAGAGGAGCTGGTCAAGGACCCCGCCGTAAAGGGCATCTGGTGCGTACCGAAATACAGCAACCCGAGCGGCATCACCTATTCGGATGAGGTGGTTACCCGCCTGGCCGCGATGAAAACAGGCGCACCCGACTTCCGTATCTTCTGGGATAACGCCTACGTTATTCACGACCTGTATAACGAGACCGATCCGCTTGCTGATATCTTCGCGCTTTGTAAGCAGTACGGGCATGAGGATCGTGTGTTTTACTTCACGTCTACCTCTAAGGTCACCTTCCCCGGTGCCGGCGTGGCCATGATGGCGGCAAGCGATGCCAACCTGAAGCAGATCCTACCCATCCTCGGTACCCAGACCATCGGCTTTGATAAGCTGAACCAGCTGCGCCACGTTCGCTTCTTAAAGAATGCAGAGAATACCGCCGCCATTATGCGAGGCCATGCTGCCTGCATCCGCCCTAAGTTTGAGGCCATGCTGGAGATCCTCGAAAAGGAGCTGGGTGAGCTGGGCATTGCCAAGTGGACGAAGCCGAACGGCGGCTATTTTATCAGCTTAGATCTGCCAAACGGCTGTGCAAAGCGCGTATACGAGCTGGCCAAGGCTGCCGGCGTGACCCTTACGCAGGCCGGTGCCACCTACCCCTACGGCCGCGACGTGCGCGACCACAATCTGCGCCTGGCGCCTACCTTTGCCAAGCTGAATGAGATTCAGGATGCCACCGCCGTGCTCTGCTGCGCCGTGCGCCTGGCCGTAGCTGAAAAGCTGCTTTCCGATCGCGCTTGATGATATGACCAATGCCGCCGGCATCGCCGGCGGCATTGGTGTTTTTTTCTGAAAAAATGTGATCAGATCACGGAAGAAAGCCGAAAACGTGGTATAATAAAGACGTAGACCATAAAAAGGAGAAACAACCATGATTGATGAACAGAAATGCGCGGTGATCGGCTGCGGCTTCGTCGGTGCCAGCATTGCGTATTCGTATGCGGAAAGCGGCCTGTTTTCTGAAATGGTGCTGCTGGACGTGAACCATAAAAAAGCAGAGGGCGAGGCGCTCGATATCGGGCACGGTCTGCCGTTCCTCGCCCCCATGAGGATCTACGCGGGTGACTACCCTGACCTGGCAGATGCCAGGCTGATCGTGATCGCCGCCGGCGCGAACCAAAAGCCGGGCGAAACGCGCCTGCAGCTGCTTTCCAAAAACCTGCAGATCTTTGATAGCATCGTGCAGAATATCGTTCGATATAACAAAGAGGCCATTTTGCTGGTCGTGACCAACCCGGTCGACCTGCTGACCTACTACACCTGGAAGCAATCCAGCTATCCGGCTGCCCGTGTCATCGGCTCCGGCACGGTGCTGGATACCGCCCGCCTGAAGTATATGATTGGGCGCCGCCTCTCAGTAGACCCGCGCAACGTGCATTCCTTTATTATCGGCGAGCATGGGGATAGTGAGGTGCCGGTGTTTAGCAGCGCCAACGTCTCCGGCATTGATCTTTATGATTTCTGCCGCCTTTCCGGTATGGAAAACTATAAGGAAACGCTGCAAGAGATGTTTGAGGAGGTGCGTGACAGCGCCTACCGCATCATCGAGGGTAAGGGGGCAACCTACTATGCCATCGCCCAGTCGGTCATGCGCATCACCCGCTCGATTTTGCGTGATGAAAATTCCGTGCTGCCTGTCTCTACGTTGGTAGAGAACCATTACGGCGTGCACGATATCTGCTTAGGTGTGCCGGCCATTGTGGGCTCCACCGGCGTGAAAAAGGTGCTTGACCTGCCGCTTGACGAGCACGAAAGCGAGATGGTGCATCGCAGCGCGGCCACCATTCGCCGCACGTTAGACGATACGCTGGCCTTAGCAAAATAAAAAAACAGGTGCCGCCCGTTAGCGTGTTCTCCTTAATGGAGAACACGCTAAAACTAAGTTTGCCCCAAGGGGCAAGTGAAGTTTACTTCGTAAGTGAAGTTATCCTGCGGATAGTGAAGTTTTGCCTTTGGCAAAGTGGGCAAACTTGACTTCACTCGTGCTGTTGCACGAACTTCAC
>JAZQVK010000181.1:0-3031 GCA_045631765.1 Eubacteriales bacterium | reverse complement strand
CGCCGTATTCCAGCGGCAGGCGGAACTGCCGCTCGGCGGCGCAGTTGTGCGAGGTGGTGACCACCGCCGCCCGCGAAAGCGCCGGCGCGGAGTTCAGGGCAAGCGCACCTACCAGCAGCCCCTCTACAAAGGTAGAGCAGGCGCCGTAAAGCCCGAGATAAGGCAGCCCAAAGCAGGAAAGCCCGCCCGAGGAGGCCACGCATTGATTTTGCAGATCCCCCGCCAGCAGCAGGTCGATCGCGGTGTGTGAAAGCCCCGCCCGCGAAAGCGCCAGATTAAAGACCGTGCTGCCCAGCGCCCCCTCGGCCTTTTCCCAGGTCTTGGCGCCAAAGCGGTCGCTTTCATCGTGGTAGTCGAATAGGGAGCCAAGCGGCCCGCGAAACTCCTCCCGCCCCACGGCCGTGCCGTGGGAAAGCACCCGCACCGGCCTTTCCAATTCTAATAGGTGACCCATCCTGCTCCCCCTTACTGAAATAGCGTCACGACCCAATAGATCAGGCCGTAGAGCACCGAGGCAGCCGTGCCGTAAAGCAGCACCGGCCCCGCCACGGTAAAGATCTTAGCCCCCACGCCCAGCACAAAGCCCTCGCTTTTGGTGTCGATCGCGGGCGAGACGACCGAATTGGCAAAGCCGGTGATCGGCAGCAGCGTGCCCGCGCCCGCATAGCGGGCAATGTTGTCAAACACGCCAAGGCCGGTCAGCACGGCGGCCGCCAGCACCAGCGCCAGGCTGACCAGCGTGCCCGCCACCTCAGGCGTGGCGCCCAAGGCGCGATAGGCGGTGGCCAGAAGCTGGCCACCAAGGCAGATGGTGCCGCCCACCCAAAAGGCGGCGGCACAGTTGCGCAGCAGCGGCGAGCGCGGCATGCGGCGGGCTACGTGCTGCAAATAAGCTTGCTTGTCTGTCATGATCGTTCTCCTTTTTTCTCCTATTATGAACAGCACGTGCGCCGCCTTATACAGCACGCACAAAAAAATTGGCCGGTGCGGCCGCACCGGCCTTATTCAACCTCTCCTGCGGAGCGCCGAGCCACAAAAAGGAAAAGGGAGAAGAAGCGTTAAGCTTCTTCTCCCTTTTCCGATATAGGCGTCTTGCATGGTTTATATGCCTACGATAGGCAGGTCGTTTTCGCTGAAACAGTAGCTCTGCGTGCCGGAAGCAGGCGTTTCCATGTGGCCTACAGCACGCAGGGCAAAGACCAGCATCCGCTGCCCGCGTCTCGGTATTGTACGCGTTGTTCAGCGTGGGCTCAGAAAAAAGGGTCCATCGGTAAAACGGTCTCACCCTCGTCAGAGTTGTCGGTGTTGCCGGGCTCGGTCGGCTCATCCGGGTCCTCGGGGTCCTCCGGGTCGGTCGGCTGCTCCGGGTCCTCCGGCTGAACGGGGGTGTCCGGGTCATCCGGCTCGTCGGGGTTCTCCGGCTGCTCGGGGTTTGCCGGGTCATTCGGCTTTTCCGGGTCTACCGGCACAATAGGCGTGTCGCCGCCGGGCGTTACCTCACCACCGGGGTTCTCATTACCGCCGGGGTTCTCATTACCGCCGGGGTTCTCATTACCGCCGGGGTTCTCATTACCGCCGGGGTTCTCATTACCACCGGGGTTCTCATTACCGCCGGGGTTCTCATTACCGCCGGGGGTCTCGTTACCGCCGGGGTTCTCATTGCCACCGGGGTTCTCATTGCCACCGTTGCCGTTGCAGGCGATCAGCAGGGCAGAGGAGAGGATCATCAGCATGGCCAGCAGCAGGGCCAGACCACGCCGTGCGAAAAGGGAAGAGGTTTTCATAGTGTTTTCCTTTCTATATGGTTGATATGAATTGACGATTATAGCGTTCGCGCGATCAGCAGCGAAAGGGCTAAGTACCCGTCTGCCCCCGCGCCGGATTTGGCGGCCACGTCTGCCTCGCGGCAAAGGGCCAGGGCGGCGCGCAGGCGCTCTATGCCGCGGCCTGCGGCCGCACGCAGGTAAAGTGAAAGCTTGTATTCATGCATCTTCATGCGTGTGGCGATCTCGGCCGGTGGTAGCCCCTCCTCGGCAAAGATGGCCGCCGTCATTAGGTCGCTGTAGATCCGCGTGACCGAGGCGACTGCGATCGCCGGCTCTACCTTGCGCAGCTGCATATCCCGCAGGCAGGCATAGGCGGCATCGGCATCCCCACCAAGGATCGCGTTAGAAAGACCAAAGGCATCGCTTTCGGTCACACGGGCGGCTACCAGTGCCACGTCTGCCTCGGTGATCGTATCGCGCCCGTTGGCCTTTGCGTAGCAGCATAGCTTCGTCACCTCGCCCGATAGGGCATCCATGCCCGTGCCGCTTTGCGCCAGCAGCGTGCGGATCACGGCAGACGAGGCATTGACCCCCTCGTGCTTAAAGTGGCGGTCAAGCCAGGCGGCCAGCTGTGTCTCGGTGGACTTTTCAAAGCAGACCACCGAAAAATCCTTAGAAAGCGCGGTGTATAGCTTCGAGGGGCGCTTGGGCAGGCTGCCCACGTCTAAGCAATCGGCATCCACGATAAAGCAAACGGTGGCCTCGGGGTATTCCTTGCCCTCCTCGCGCAGGGTGTGCAGCTTTTCAAGCTCGCCCTCCCGCATGGCCGAAAAATCAGCCAAATGCCATTCCACCAGCTTGCGCTCGGCCATCATGGGTGGCGCCTTGATCGCATCGGCAATCGCGCCGAAATCAATCCTCTCGCCCTCAAGAACCTGGTGGTTAAAGGCGTCAAATGCCGGCTCTGTCAGGCAGGCAGCGCGCAGCTCGCCCAGGTAGTGGCGCTTGAGGAAGTTTTCCTCCCCGCAAAAGATATACCACCCATCCGGGCTGCCGCTTTTTAGCTTGGCTTTCAGTTCGTTGATCAGCATGGTGCTTCCTTTTGTGTTGGTTTTTTGTGGCTTCTGCTTGGTTATCCCGCGCTCCTCGGCCTGCTTTCGGTATCATTCACTGCGGGCGGGGGGTGAACGGCTTATAGCAGCCTCCCTCCGGGAGGTAGCGTAGCGAAGCGGAGCGGCCGTGCGGTAGTGAATGACAGCCCGGTG
>JAZQVK010000180.1:0-12398 GCA_045631765.1 Eubacteriales bacterium | reverse complement strand
CCTGTAACAATGGCAACCAGCAGCGCTGCCACGCAGGCGGTGGGAAGAAGCCACATGTTTTTCTCCTCATCCTCACTATTACGGCTGATTCTGTGGAAAAAGCCAGTCGCAAAGCCAGTCTTTTTGACAGAAACGATGCGGGTCTCTACCCCCTCCTCTAAATCCGCAACCGCAGCAGACTCTGCCTTTGTGGTACCGCCGCTGCTGACGGCACAGGCCAGCTTGTCACCGGAGGCAGAAACCAGACGAAAAGCAGCCAAATCGCTTTTCACCTTGTTAAACTCTACCACGGTAGACAGCAGAGCTGCCGTAACAGGAAGGAGACCGAACAAATGGAAATCCAAAGCAGAAGCGGGAGCGCCGTTCTGCGGGATCAGGGAGAAGCATAGAATCGCATCATATAGCAGCGCAAGAAGCAAGCCGATAGCAGCAAACGCTTCTGCCACCAGGCGCCCGGCAAACAGCTGACGCCAGGCATAAGCAAACAATGGTATGCAGCAAAGCAGCGCAAAGAACACCACCAACAGATGAAGCGCTGCCATGCTGATGGGGGCAACGAACAGCCTCTCCATAGGGAGGCCCCAACCAATTCCGTTTTCCAAAACCAGCAAGAGAACCGCCAAAAAAGAAAGTATGCCGGTTCTTAAGGCCAAGAAGGAAAGCTCGGATTCAAATTTCTGTTGAAACAGGCTCATCTGGCTCCTGGAGGTATATTCGTGATAGGCAGCCGCTTCTTCACGGTAAAGGCTGCCAAGCGCCTCTTGGGCGCGCTTAGGCTTTGTTTTGGGGGCGTTACGGCGTTCCTCTCTTTGAATCTGCCGCAGCTCCTTTTCGTTTTGAATATCAAAGGAAACGGCCTCTTCTTCTGAATTGCTGAAATTCCCTTCTGCCTCTTTTTTACTACCGTTTTTAGAAAACAGGCGAGCCAGCAAACCAGGCTTGTCAGCGTTTTCAGATGCAGCATCCTCTTTTATATCATCAATCGTAAGCTGCTTGCCGGGGCCGTATGGCTTACTTGCCTTTTTTTCGGTCTTTTCGCGCGTTTTTGCAGGCAGCTCTGTTGCAATCGTTTCGTTTTCGGTACTATATTTTTCAGCAGACCTATTTTTCCCAAGGATGTCACCAAGTTTGACCGGCTCATTGTCCTCAACCTCGGTATCCTCCAGCACTTCAACCGGGCGGCGGCGTTTTTGATCATCACGCCAAACGGTAGAGCCGTTAGACAGGCCGTGTGTAGCGACAGGGCGTTGCGCGCTTTCTTGTGCCGGCTCGTACATAGGCGCCGCAGGGGGCGTTTCCTGCGTAACTTCAGCCGGCGCCGTTGTGGGAGCAGCGACAGGGCGTTTAACCTCTACTTCAACGGCATAACCATTATCTTCATTGGCCTCAATGATCGGAGAAGGCGTTGTTGCCGTTGCTTGGGGCGGTACAACAGGCTCCTTTGGCATTGCAGAGTGACCGCTACCAAACAGCAAAGCAACTTCATCGTCCGTAATAACGGGAGCGCCGGTACAATAGGTAATATTTTCCGGCAGATCATTTTCTTCCTCTTCCTCGACCACGTCAATGAAATCGGCGGGAAGGTCATCAGCCGGCGCTTCTTGATCGGCAGGAACAGCCTCGTTTGACGGATATTCATCTATTTCGGTCGACTCCTCGACCGGCTGGAAGAATTGCGCGATCGTTTCCTCGTCTATTTCGTCGGGCTCCTCAAATTCTTCATCCTCATCCACAACAACGTCGAGCTCCAGCTCATTGGAAATATTCTCAGGCAGATCATCAGAATCAACGGCGTCCACGATTTCCTCGTCCTCTATCTCTTCGGCAATGGGGGCATCCTCATCCCAGGGGACGAGAATCATCGCACTGTCATGCCGCTCTGCATCGGCTTCGTCTGCCGTGGGCGAAAGCTGCTCCGGCTCGTCGACTATGCGCTCTACCGACTCGAAATCTGTTTCAGTTTCGTCTTCAATGATAGGCGTAGGTTCGTTCTCAATTTCTGCTACAAATCCTACGGCAGTTGTCTGCTCCACCTCTTCGGCGATCGGTTCTTCTATCACAGAGGATGGTTGCACTTCCTGTACGCTTTCCTCCGTTTCGGGCGGCAAATCGGTCACGCTGCGCCGCAAGCGCTCTAACATTTCCTTAATGGAATCGGTTTCACCACGATTGTTTTTTTCACTTCCACTCACAGAATGACTCCCCCTTTTTTTACATTATGCGTCTCTTCTTTGCCGTGCAGCCTCGCACAAAATAACGGCGGCGGCGGCGGATACGTTCATAGAATTGACCTGGCCGTATAGCGGAATAGAGATCACAAAATCGCACTTCTCTTTTACCAGGCGCGAAATGCCAAAACCCTCGCTGCCCAGCACGATCGCGGCCGCGCCGCGCAGGTCAGTTTTATAATGTGGCGAGCCATCCATATCGGCGGCATAGATCCAAAAGCCTTTTTCCTTTAATTCATCAATTGTGCTGGCCAAGTTGGTCACCTTGGCGATCGGCAGATGCTCGATAGCGCCGGCCGAGGCCTTGGCCACGACCGAGGTCAGGCCAACCGAGCGTCTTTTGGGAATGATCAACCCATGCGCACCGGCACATTCCGCGCAGCGCATCAGGGCGCCCAAATTGTGCGGATCCTCGATCCCATCGGCAATGACAAGAAGGGGCTTTTCACCGCGCTCTGCAGCCAGGGCCAGCATATCGTCGATCGATGCATAAGTGCGCTCTGCCGCCATGGCAACAATGCCCTGGTGGCGATTATGGCCGCAGATCGCATCCAGCTTTTTTCTGTCTGTTTCTATTAAAGGGATCTTTCTCGCAACGGCCTCCCCGACCAAGGCGACGATAGAGCCCTCGCGGTCTCCACGTGCTACGTAAATTTTATCAATATCCCGGCCACCGGCCAACAGCTCTTTGACAGCATTGCGACCGCTGACGACGCCCTCGTTCGGATTTTCCGCCCCGTAGGCACCTCTATCCTCTTCTTTTTTTACGTGCGGCTTTTCGCGGTGCTGATACCCATTTTTCAAAGGCTCGTCCTCCTATACGTATTCAATATAAATTATAGCATATTACAAACGAAATGTACAGTACGAGACATGAAAAAAAAGAAAAAAGATGCGTGTTTTCACGCATCTTTTTTCTCACAACCAAAAGAGGTGATTAGTTGCCTCTTCTAGCGGCAAAGCACTCGCTGCAGTAAACAGCCTTACCCTCGGTAGGATTGAAAGGAACCTTGCATTCCTTACCGCAGTCTGCGCAAACAGCAGAGAACATTTCTCTTGCGCCCTTTGCACCGTTCTTGCGGGCATCACGGCATGCCTTGCATCTCTGGGGCTCGTTCTGGAAGCCCTTCTCTGCATAGAATTCCTGCTCACCGGCGGTGAACACGAAATCGTTGCCGCAATCCTTGCACTTGAGTGTCTTGTCCTGGTACATGTTTCTTACCTCGCTTTGAAATGGATGTTTTTTTGCCCTTAGACGGATTCCAACCGACGCCTTTGATAACAACGCTCTCCCTTAAGCTACTGGGGCATATTTATCTGCCAAGCCGCTTGCGAAGCTTTGCAAGCAAGCGACTGATAGCATTCTTAACCGATTTCTCATCCCGCCCAAGCTGATCTGCTATTTCAGCGGTTGATAATTTCTGAATATACAAGTTAAAAACTTGCCGTTCATATGCCGAGAGTTCAGACCGGATCAGCGAGAGCAGCTCCTCAACGCGTTCTTCTTCAATCACCGGGTCAGAAAAATACGCAAAAAAACGACCTTCTTCAAATGGGATAAGATCTACCGCCTGTCCGGCAACGCGGCCGGTGGCTTGTGCTTCCCTTTTATATTTTGTCTTTAACGCATTATCAATACAGATCTTGGCATACAGGCCAAAGGTAACCTGCTCTTGCATAGAATAGCGCAGCGCCGCGCGATGCAGCGCCAAGCATGCCTCTTGATAGGCATCCCCCTCGTCCTGCCCGCAGCTGAACACGGCGGCGCGGTGGCGCAAAAGCCCCTCATACCTCTCCGCGAGCCGGGCAAATGCAGAATTGCTACCCGCGCGAACGTCAGAGAGAAGTGCAGCAAGCTCAGCTTGCTCTTTTGCCGACATTTTTCCGCCAGAACTGTTCATAAAAACCACTTCTACAATAATCTGTAATTCTATTATAACATCAAAGTTCCGCTTGTCAATAGTTTTTTCAAAAAAAATTTACTTTTACATGGATTGAAGCACGTAATCGGCATCTCCCGATAATACAGAAAGCAGGCGCCGATAAACACTTTCGGGCTCCTTGTCGAATTTTTTCTGCATATCTTCTGCCTGCATACGGGATGCCACGCAAAGATCAATCTTCAAAATATTGCCGCCCGGCTCGGTGATCTCGCAATGCAGATTGTATTTACCATCCTCGCGCTTTTCGACAGACGACGCGAGCTTTGCCTGCCTTTTCTTAAAGGACAGCAGGCGCATAGCGCTTTTCAGGCTTTTTTCACGAATAGAGAGCAGGATGTTGCTTTGCAGCTCTGCCGCCACCATTTTGCCGGTAGAAGAGATCACGTAGTAGATCTCTCCCTCTGCCTCATCCTCTAAAACATGCCCCAGCTCCTTCAGCTGTGAAAAGCATGCGGCAAAATCGAAGCCGCCCACGTAACCGTTTTGAATACAGATATCGTGTATAGTGGCATAATCCAAGGGGTAGTTGATATTATCCAGCAGGAACAAAATAAAGATTTTAACATCGGTCGGATTGCTCATGCCGTTTTGCGGTGTTTTGACCATAATTCCCTCCTATTAGAATGTGAAATGGGGTTGCCGCTCACCGGCAACCCCATAAAAATCAAGCAGTTTTCTCTTCCCCGGCGGCCTCATCGGCATCGTTAGGAATGTAATTGTGATAGTTCCGCAGCTCAGCGCGGGTCAGAACGGGATGGCCGTAATAATCGGTGTAAACGCGCTGCAGCTCAGATTTTACCAGCATTGCCTGACGATTGAAGAAGAGCGGAACAACAGGCATCTCCTCCAGTAGGAGCGCCTCTGCCTGGTGCAGCAGCTCGGTACGGGTAGCCATATCCTCGGCAGCAAAGGCATCGTCGATCAGCTGATTGTATTCTTCATTGTTAAAGCCGGTAACGTGTGTCAGAACACGGGATTCCTCCAGGCCGCCGGCAAAAATGCCGTTGCCGGACAGCTCAAGCGAGAAGCTGGCCAGCGCGCTGAAGGCATCAGGAGAAAGC
Source organism: Eubacteriales bacterium (assembly GCA_045631765.1). Lineage (GTDB taxonomy): Bacteria > Bacillota > Clostridia > Oscillospirales > CAG-272 > UBA1740. The sequence goes on along the minus strand of JAZQVK010000180.1, from coordinate 7,166 downwards.
ATCTGATAGTCAATTGCCAGCACGTTATAACCGTTAAAGCCGGCGGCATCAGTAACCGAGGTGCGGAATGCCTCCTGTACCGCATCGTTACACAGAGCGATCGGCGTATCACTTTCGATAATGGTGATCAGATCGTAGGACTTCTTCGTTACCGTAACGCTGCAGGAAGCACCGCCCTTACGCAGCACGCCTCTCCACAGCTCGGCAATAGCATCGGCAATGGCAGCCTCTTCAGCATTGTCACGAACGAGGATCTTGATGTTACCGCCCTCATAGCCGTTACGCACGGCAGCCTTGATCAGATTAACAGCCTCTTCCTCGTTTGCCTCTACAGAAAGAGCAACCTCAGCATTTGCGGCCGTTACATCAGCAAAGGAGCCGCCGTTTCCATTCCAAACACCGTGAGAGACGAAGCCGGTTGCCGGAACGGCAAGACCCTTGGTCAGCTCTGCAGCCAGCGCCTGACGGTCGATGACCATAGAAAGCGCACGGCGAACGTCGGCATTGGCAAAAACGGGATCCTTGTTATCGAGCACGTAAGTATAGGTAGAAAGCAGATCGGTGACGACAGCCTTGTCAAGATAATTCTCTCTCTCCTCAAGCGGGATCTCACCTACGATGAAGATCGCACCCTCGATGAAATCTGCAAAGGCATCGGTCAGCTCAGTATTCCAATAAGAAAGGAACTTGTAGGGCGTGACGTACATATCCTTCGGCAGAACGCTTTCCTGGCTGCGACGGTAATAGGAGTTACGCTCCAGGCGGAATTCGTGAGGCGTATTATTCGTCTTGAAAAGCTCGCCATCCTTAATACCGTAGCCCATAGCACGGATAGCAAACGGGCCGTTGGTTACAATATAGGATACACGCTTGGTCCAAACCTCATCACGGTCTGCCTTGGTAACGGCTGTCTCCTTAACAGGGGTAAGCGCGATCGAGGTGAGGTTACGCAGGAAGTTCTGCTGCGCCTCCTTGGTCAGCTCACGCTCAAAGGTGATGGTCAGCACCAGCGGCTCACTATCGGTGACGGCAACGTCCTCAACCGACTTATCGTCACCCAGCTTAGCGGCGCGGGCATTTTTAATATCATAAAGAAGCGTAGCGGCCTGACAAGCAAAATCAGGGCTGAGGATACGCCACCAAGACCACATAACGTCCTGCGCGGTTACCTGCGAGCCATCGTTCCAATAGGTCTCACGCAGCGTGATATCCATCTTAAACTCATTACGATCCTCATAGAAGCGATAGCTGTTTGCCAGGGCATACTGGATCTTGCCATTTGCATCCAGCGTGAACAGAGGCTCGTAGATCAAGCTCATCACCTTCATGGCATCATCATTGGTGTATGCCTTTGCAGGGTCAAAATCATAGATCTCGCCGCTTACTAAGAACGATGCAATCTCAGCACCAAGATCCTCTTCCTTTTTTTCGTCTGTCTCGCCGGCGCAGCCAACGCTGGTAGCCATTACAGCAAAGACCGTAGTCAGCGCCAAAAGCAGAGCCAATACTCTCTTCATAATCCGGTTTCCTCCAAGAATCATGTAGTATAATTGCTTACAGGTTATTATAACACATAAAAATGATAATTTCAATGAAAAAATACGAGAAAATACCATCTTCGGTATTTTGCACAAAGATTGCGCGGATATCTGTGCAAAATGCCCAACAACCACCCCTGCAAAAACGGCTGTTCTTCTTTATCATACTACATTTTTTACAATTTTTCCATAGTTTTTCTAAAAGTTAATTGAAAACTTTTTGTTACTTCTCTATTTTTCGAGGAAAAAGGATGAAAAAAGCTATTCAAACCGACCTGGCCTTAGAGCGAACAAGACCCGCGTGCCAAGCGGGCTACCAATACGAGGAGCGTGATCTCGGCCTATGCAAACACCACCTGCTTATCATTCGCACAGCACGGGCGGCTAAGGCAGCAAATTGCCCCAAGGGGGTCTACCACACTCTTTCCTTTCCCGTGCTAACAGCGTTAGGCGATAGCGAGCGGCAGGAGATCGCCTATCAGCTCTCTCTTCTGCTACAGGAAATGGCGAAAAAGGCGCTCAATATGTACCAGCCCGAGGCAGTGCGTATTCTTGTCATTGGCATTGGCAACCGGCAGCAAACGGTAGATGCCATAGGCCCGCGCTGCGCTGACAGGATTCATGCTACGGCGCACCTCCCCCACGACCTGCGTGGGCGGCTATGCTGTGCAGCGCTTGCCGTTTTTTGCCCCGGTGTTTCCGCTCAAAGCGGCATAAAAAGTGAGACGCTTATTTACGCGGCCGTGCAGCAATTCAGACCCGGGCTGGTTATTTTGATCGATTCTCTGGCGGCCAGGTCGATAGGCCGCATTGGCACCACCATTCAACTGACAGATACCGGCATTGCCCCGGGCAGCGGGGTGAGAGAAGGCCGTGTGGCGCTAAACGAGGAGACGCTTGGCTGCCCAACGCTGTCTATCGGTTGCCCTACAGTAACAAGCAGCACTACGCTTCTTCACGATCTTTTATCGACGCTTGCGTTGCCACGGCGGATCAAAAAGCGGCTTTCAGCCGTGAAGGGCTGCTTCGTGTGCCCGCAGCAGACGGATGATATTGTTAATCACGCCTCCGCCATTTTAGCAGATGCCATCAACCGTGCCTTTGGCGTGCCGGATATTTGAAAGCTGTCATAAACGCGGTAAGCCCTTCATATGCATATAGCAACAAGAAAACAAGGATACGGAGGAATTTTGAAAAAATGACCAGCACATCCATCTATCACGATATCGCCTCACGCACGGGCGGAGATATCTACATTGGCGTCGTAGGCCCGGTTAGGACGGGAAAATCCACCTTTATCCGCAAATTTATGGAAAGCGCCGTGATCCCTCATATTGCTGATGAATATGACAGGACGCGCACGATCGACGAGCTGCCGCAGGCGGGCTCCGGCAAGACGGTGATGACCACCGAGCCAAAATTTATCCCCGATGAGGCTGTCAACGTTTTGTTGGGAGAGGCAACGCGCATGCGAGTAAAAATGGTGGATTGCGTAGGCTATATCGTTTCCGAAGCGCTTGGCAGCACAGAGGACGGACAAACACGCATGGTTCACACCCCCTGGTCCAAAGAGCCGGTTCCCTTTCACGAGGCAGCAGAAACGGGCACGCGGCGGGTTATTCGAGAGCATTCCACCATCGGCATTTTAGTAACGACAGACGGCACCATCGGCGACATTCCGCGTGCCAGCTACATAGAGGCCGAGGAACGCGTTGCACACGAGCTTGCCTTACAGGGGAAGCCGTATGCCATTATTCTGAATTCCGCCCATCCGGAGGCAGAGGAAGCCACCGCGCTTGCCTATGAGCTGGAAAAAAAGTATAACGCCCCGGTAGCGCTGCTGAACTGTATGGAGCTGAACAGCGACGATATCGGCAACATTATGGAGCTGATCCTGCAGGAGTTCCCCGTTACGGAGATCACCGTGATGCTGCCCACTTGGATGCGCAATTTGGAAAGTGGGCACTGGCTGCGCAGAGAGGTCATGCATTGCCTGACGACACTATGCGACAACATGGCAAAAATGGGAGATGTTAGCCGATATTTTTCGGCAGATACCAATAGCAAGAGCATCAAGGAATGGCGTGTGACCAACCTCAGCCTGGCAGACGGCACCGCCGAGGTCATGCTCATCCCGGCTGATGGACTATACTATCAGATCATGAGTGAGCTAACCGGCTTTTCGATCACGGACGAGGCCGAGCTGATTGCCTTAATGCGCGAGCTGGCAGAAACGAAGCGCGCCTACGACAAGGTCGCAGACGCGCTGAAGGGGGTCTATGAAACGGGCTACGGCATCGTAACGCCTAACGTGACCGATCTAACCTTAGAGGAGCCGGAGATCATTAAGCAGGCGGGCAGCTACGGGGTCAAGCTGCGCGCATCGGCACAGTCGATCCACATGATCCGCGCCAACATTGAGACCGAGATCAATCCTATCGTGGGCAGCGAGCAGCAATCTGAGGAGCTGATTCGCTACATGCTGAACGAATTTGAAGAAAACCCGCAAAAGATCTGGGAATCCAATATGTTTGGCAAATCGCTCTACGAGCTGGTCAACGAGGGGCTGCACACCAAGCTGGCGCACATGCCTGAGGAATCGCGCAAAAAGCTATCCGAGACCTTAGAGCGCATTATCAACGAGGGCAGCGGCGGGCTGATCTGCATTATTCTGTAACCGCATTCATCACGTCACGCAAAAAAGCAACGAAGGCGTTCCCTGCCTCCTCTAAAGGCAGATTGTTATCGAATACGTAATCATACGGGTAGCTTTCAGCCTCGTCATCCGAACGGTTGCCGTATGCCTCTTGGTGTACGGCAGCACGGCGGATCAGCAGCGTTTTCGCGGCACCACCGGTGGCGCTGACAAATTTCTGTATCTCCTCCCCCTCGCGGATGTGCACGAACATGATCTGCGCCTCTTCCTCGAGAAAGCGACGGTACTGCTCGCACGCCCACACGGTGGGAAAATCGTTATAGGCGATGGTAAGTGCCTTCAGGTCGGAAAGGAATTTTCTCGCCCGGTCTGTTTTTTCTCCCTGCCAGCCAACCTGCGCAGCCAGCTCCTTGATCGGGGTGATCGAGGACACGTTTTTCACAGAATACGCCTTGGCAGCAAGCTCACACAGCGTATCCTTACCAACGCCGCCGCGACCGTTGATCACAAAAACCATCTTTCTCATAGAAAAAAACTCCTTTGCTTTCCGAAGCCTTGTCTTTTATATTATACAACCGCCGTAGCCGCCTGTCAACGGCAGACGAAAAAATAGTTTTTTTGAAAAACCCCTTTACTTTTTTGCGCGATACTGGTATACTGGAAGCAGAAAAAGGAAAGGTGGTTTTTCTTATGAAGAAAACCTTATTCGGCACACTTCCGAGCGGCGAGGCCGTTCATCTTTACACGCTGGATAGCGGCAAAATGCAGGTAAACGTGATTGATTACGGCTGCCGTATTCAGGCCATTCTGTTTAACGGTGTAGATTTTGCCGGCGGCTACGATACGCTGGAGAGCTACCTGGCAGACGATAGCTCGCAGGGTGCCTTTGTTGGCCGCGTGGCCAACCGTATTAAGGATGCCCGCTTTACGCTCAACGGCAAGACCTACCAGCTGCCGGCCAACGATGGCAAGAACCATCTTCACGGCGTATTTGGCCAAACGGTATGGAACGCCAAGATCGTAGACGATTGCACGCTGGTATTCACCCACCACAGCGCAGCCGCAGAGGAGGGCTACCCCGGCAACATGAATCTGGAGGTCACCTATCACCTGGACGGTACGGCTCTTGAGCTGGATTACAAGGCTACGGCAGACGAGGACACCCCCATCAACCTGACCAACCACACCTACTTCAACCTGGGCGGCATTGGCTCCGGCTCGGTTTTGGAGCAGGAAATGCAGGTAAATGCCGACGAGATCACCCTGGTAGACGACGAGCTGATCCCGATCGGCAAGCGCATGAGCGTTTGCGGCACGCCCTACGATTTCCATGAATACCACCCGATCGGCGCTCGCTTTAACGAGCAGGTAGACGGCTATGATACCAACTTCTGGCTCAACAAGAGCGAGCCCGTTTCCCTGCTTGGCAAGGAGCTGTATCGCGCCGGTGCCGTTCGCTCTGACCTCTACCAGATGGATTGCTATACCGACCTGCCCTGCATGCAGATCTACAGCGGCAACTTCTTGGGCAGCGGGCCGGATTTCAAATACGGTGTTAAGCAGGCGCGCCAGCATGCCATTTGCTTAGAAACGCAGTTCGAGCCGGACGCGATAAACCACGGCGAGGGCATTCTTCGCGTAGGCGAGACCTACCATTATACGACCGTTTACATCTTTAGCCGCCGCTAAGACTTCACATGGCAAGGCGTTTTCACTTTGCCATGTTTTTTATCTGGTTTTTCCTTGCATTTACTAAGCAGATGATGTATAATAATATAATGATTACAAAAAGGAAGGTTCATCCTGATGAAATATGATGTTGCCATTATTGGCGGCGGCGTGGTTGGCGCGCTCACAGCACGCGAGCTTTCACGCTATGATCTACGCGTTATCGTGCTGGAAAAGGAGAGCGACGTGGCCTACGGCGCCTCGCGCGCGAACAGCGGCATCGTGCATGGCGGCTTTGACCCCATCCCCGGCACGAAAAAGGCGGCGCTGAACGTAAAGGGCACCGCGATGATGGAGACGCTTGCCGCCGACCTGGGCGTAACCTATCACAAAAACGGGTCGATGGTGCTTGCGTTTTCCGAAGAGGAAATGGACACGGTAAGAAAGCTGTACGAGCGCGGTGTTGCCAACGGCGTGCCCGGTATTTCTTTGCTTACCGATGCCGAGGTGCTGGCGCTTGAGGGGCGCGTATCACCGCAGGTGGTTGGCGCGCTTCGCTGCGTTTCCTCCGGCATTGTTTGCCCCTATGGGCTCACCATTGCCGCTATGGGCAACGCCATGGATAACGGTGCCGAGCTGCGCTATGAATATGCGGTTGACCGCATCGAGCAAAAGGACGGTAGCTTTTTTATCTACGCAGGCGAGGAATGCATCGAGGCTGCGTACCTGGTAAACAGTGCCGGCATGTATGCCGATCGCATTGCCGCCATGGTGGGTGACGAGGGATATCAGATCATTCCCAAGAAGGGCGAATATATGCTGCTTGACCGCGCCGAGGGAGACCTGTGCAGCCACACGCTGTTCCAGGTGCCCACCGCCGCCGGCAAGGGCGTTTTGGTCTCCCCCACGGCAGACGGCAATCTGCTGGTGGGCCCCACCTCGGTCGCGATCGACGATCGCGAGTGCCGCGACACGACGGTCGAGGGGTTAGATTATATTAAACAGGCTGCCGGAAAGAGTGTAGCAGACATCCCCTATCGTCAGGTGATCACCTCCTTTACCGGCGTGCGTGCCGCACTGGTAGGCGAAGAGGATTTTGTAATCGAGCCGAGCAAGAAAAACGGCCGTGCCATTCATCTGCTGGGCATTGATTCCCCCGGTCTTTCCTCTGCCCCAGCCATTGCCGAGGAGGTCGCTTCCCTACTGCATGAGGCAGGCCTTGCCCTGAACCCCAAGAAGGATTTTAACGGCAAGCGCGATTCCTACCATATTTTCGGGCACCTTTCTGAAGCCTAATCTGCCCA